>JAILRU010000116.1 GCA_024697945.1 Bacteroidaceae bacterium | reverse complement strand
GGGTGTGTCAAAATACAATTAATATAATATAAACAACGGATTACACGGATTTGACGGATTTAAGCCACGCTGATAATCAGCATTTAAGATAATCCGTTGAATCAGTGTAATCCGTTGTTGTTAATTATGACACACCCTCCTGAAATCCGCTTACAGACAACAAGTCCTAAATCCTCAAAATTATTATCATTATGGACACAGGATATCGTTATCAATTGGAGTCCCGCGGAAAGATTTTTGTCCGTTTGTCAGAACCACACATATATATAGTGGTTCTGACGGACGGACGAGAATCCGCCACAAGCGACCTTCCCCTTTGCCCGTAGCGTGCCGTCCTTCCTGACGGAGCGATAGTAATCCTCCGTAGGAAGGAATAGTAATCCTTCGAAGGTAGGGATAGGACGCTAACGATGAAGGCAGAGCAAACCTGTTCCTGTGCTTAGGTATTCCATCATGCAAAAGGTGCACGTTTAGCGAGAAGAAAGAGGCATCTACATAGGGAGAAAGACCTATTTAAATAGGGATAAGAAACCATGTTCTCAGGGAGAGTTTACTATGTTTGTGGATTTGCGGCAGGCGGTGAAAACATTTTCAGCGGCCGCTGAAAATATCCGCAGCGGCCGCCGAAAGGAATTGCAGCGCCCGCAGAAAACTTATTTTTATTTTGCCTGTATGTCTTCGAGAAGTGGCCTGTTACAGATGCATTTTATGCGAGCCCGCGACAAAGCTATTGTTGTTTGTTCCGTTTGTGTATTTATGTTAATATATAAATACATAAATACACAAACGGACGAACGATGATGCCGCCACAACTTACCGTCCCTCCGTTACCAGCGAGCCGTCCTTCCTGCCAGAGCGATAGTATTCCTTCGAAAGAAGGATTACTATTCCTATGACGGAAGGATTACTATTCCTTCGAGGGGAGGATTACTATTCCTTCGACGGAAGGATAGCCCCCTAACGAACGATGGTGCCGCCACAGTATTGGGAAGCAATTATTTTTACTGTGCGTAGGAAAACTTTTTCCTCCGAAGAGAAAAAAATATTCCTGTGCGTAGCAATAAAAGCTTGTTCATACGTGTCATTGGGGCAAATCCACTACAATAGCATGTATGTTAGGTAGTTTTTTCCTTTCTTTTTACTTGGAGATTAAGGATTTTTTTGTACCTTTGTGCACAATAGACATATATTATATTTTATGAAACGATATTTACTTTTCATCTTGGTGGCATTGATGCCTATGCTGCTGAGTGCCTACGATGCCCTGATTAACGGCATCTACTACAACTTCTCGGGAAACGAGGCTACGGTAACCTACCTGGAGTTCTTCAGCAGTAAGAATGCCAACGCCTATTCCGGCGCCGTGTCCATCCCCTGGACTGTCACGTACAACGACAAGACGTACAGCGTGACAAGCATCGGACAGTATGCCTTCTATCGCTGCAACGGTGTGAGTTCCATCTCTATCCCCAACAGCGTGACAAGCATCGGACAGTATGCTTTCTGCTATTGCAGCAGCATGAGCAACTTCAATATCCCAAACTACGTGAACAAAATCGGGCATCATGCCTTCTCCGACACGCCCTGGTATGAGAACCAGCCAAACGGACTGGTGTATGCGGGCAAGGTGGCCTACCAATACAAGGGCAGCATGGATTCGGGAACAGAGATTACCATCAAGGATGGTACTGTGGGCATCGCTGCCCAGGCTTTCTATGAATGCAGCGGCCTCACCAAGGTGACCATCCCTAATGGCGTGACCTACATCGGCGACGAGGCTTTCGCCTACTGCACAAGCCTGACCGACGTGTATTCCTACATCGCTTTCCCCTTTGATGCTTCGAACGACGTGTTCATCGATATCAACTCCAAGGCTACGCTGTATGTTCCCCAGGGCACTACGGAGCAGTATCGTGTAGCCGGATGGACCTCGTACTTCAAGAAGGTGGTGGAGATGGAAGCTCCGATAGAGGAGGTGTTCACTGCCCCGACGAAGGAGGGTACGCTGATGACTTTCAAGATTCTGGACATGGAGGGTAAGACGTGCCAGGTGGGCAACGGCGAGGAAGCTGCTGTCGCCATGGGCACTACAGGACAGGTGACCATTCCCGACGTGGTTCACGACTACAAGGTGGTTGCCATCGGCGAGGAGGGTTTCTACAACCGTTCGCAGCTGAGCAGCGTCGTGATACCCGAGGGCATCGAGCGCATCGGCATGCTCGCCTTCTACCATTGTACGGGCTTGCAGACGCTCGACATCCCCATGACTGTACGCTATATCTCGAACGATGCGTTCTCCGAATGCCAGAACCTGCAGGTGAACATCCCGTATGACTTGACCGGAAGCCTGACGTACAACCATCCGTCCAATCTGAATGTGGATATCATGATTACTCCCCCGTCGTCGAACAAGGTGAGCAGTATGGAGCGGATATACATCCCCAGGTATGCCACGAAGATTAAAGACCGTGCCTTCAGCAACTGCAGGTCGGTGAAGACGATTGAGGTTGAGTCGGGAAGTCCCGCGTTCGACTCGCGCGACAACTGCAACGCCATCATCAGGACGGCGGACAACACGCTGCTCTTCGGTTGCCAGAACACGGTCATCCCGGAAACGGTGAAGGCCATCGGGTCGTTTGCTTTCGAAGGGCACTCCAACCTGAGTGCCATCAGCATCCCGAAGGGTGTGTCGAGCATCGGCACGGCGGCCTTCAGCGGCTGTACGAACCTCATGGCTGTCACCTCGAACACCAAAACGCCCTACGCCCTCTACGACAACACGTTCACGAGCAACACATACGAGAACGCCACCCTCACCGTTCCCGCCGGTACGAAGGACCTCTATCAGTCCCAGTCGGGCTGGCAGAACTTCGCGAACATCGTGGAAAGGGATTGGGCTGACGGCGACGACTTCACGGTGAAGACTGCGGAGGGCGTCACTCTGGCGTTGGTGGTTACCAGCGTCCAGAACAAGACCTGCCGAATCGTATCTCCTGCCATCAACAAGGCTACGACGGGCACCGTCACCATTCCGGAAACGGCAAAGGGCTTCGCCATCAAGAGCATCGAAAGCGGTGCCTTCTCTGCTTGTACGGGCGTAACCAAGGTGACCATGCCTAACAACGTGACAAGCATCGGCGATGAGGCTTTCTCGGGTTGCACGGGTCTGACCTCCCTCACCATCCCCCGCGGCGTGACGAGCATCGGAGAAGATGCCTTCGACGGTTGCAAGAGCTTAGCCTCTATTTCCGTTTCCAGCAGCAACACCGTGTATGATTCGCGAAACAATTGTAACGCCATCATCGAGAAGCAGTCTAATACCCTGATAAGGGGTTGTAAGAATACCACCATCCCGACTGGTGTGACGACTGTCGCTGAGAAGGCTTTCTCTGGTTGCACGGGTCTGACTGCCATCGTTATCCCCGAAAGTCTGACGGGCATCGGCGGCTCTGCCTTCAGTGGCTGTACGAACCTCATGTCCATCACCTCGAAGCTGAAGACTCCCTTTGCCATCAGCGACAATACGTTCACGAACAACTCGTACGAGAACGCCACTCTCGTCGTTCAGCCAGACACGAAGCCGCTCTATGAGGCCAAGGCAGGCTGGAAGAAATTCGCGAACATCTCAGAAAGGGAGCGCGAGGACGGCGAACTCTTCACGGCTCAAACCACGGAAGGTGTCGAGATGACGTTCAAGGTCATCAGCGCCAAGAACAAGACCTGCCAGGTGGAGGGCAATAGTACAACGCCTGCCATCAACAAGGCTACGACGGGCAGCGTCACCATTCCGGAAGTGGCGAAGGGCTTCTCCGTCAAGACCATTGTCGCCTCTGCTTTCTACGGTTGCAGCAACGTGACCGCCATCACTGTTTCCGACCGCGTGACGAGCATCGGCAACCAGGCCTTCTCCAACTGTACAGCCCTGGCCTCCGTCAATATCTCCAGCAGCGTGACGAGCATAGGCAACCAGATTCTCTCCAATTGCCGCAGCCTGACCTCCATCAAGGTGGATGAGGATAATTCGACCTACGACTCCCGCGACAACTGCAATGCCATCATCAGGACATCGACAAACACGCTGGTTGCGGGCTGTAGGAGTACCGTCATCCCGGAAACGTTGAAAGCCATCGGCTCGTATGCCTTCGAGGGTCACTCCAACCTGAAAGCCATCAGTATTCCGAAGGGTGTGACGAGCATCGGCAATGCAGCCTTCAGCGGCTGCTCGGCCCTTACGGACGTCACCTCGAACATCACCGACCTCTTTGCCATCAGCGACAATACGTTCAGCAACTATTCCTACCAGAACGCCACCCTCACCGTTCCCATTGAGACTGAGGACCTGTACATGACGACCGCAGGCTGGAAGAACTTCACGAACATCGTGGAGGATGAGAATATTGAGTTCCATGACGGCGATGAATTTACCGCAAAGACGGTTGAGAGAATCAAGATAAGGTACAAGGTCGTGAGTGCCCAAGACAAGACTTGCCAGATTATGTCACCTGCCATCGACAAGGCTACCACGGGCAGCATCACAATCCCGGAACTTGCGAGAGGCTTCTCCGTGACGAGCATCGGTGCCAATGCCTTCTCGGGTTGTACAGGCCTGACATCTGTTTCCATTTCCAACAGCGTGACAAGCATCGGCGACCAGGCTTTCTATGGTTGCAGCGGCTTGACTTCCCTCGCCATTCCCAACAGGGTGACCAGCATCGGTAAGAGAGTCTTCGGCAATTGCAAGGGGCTGACCTCCATTTCCGTTGAGAGCGGGAATAGCGTGTATGACTCGCGCGACAACTGCGATGCCATCTTCAGGACGTCGGACAACACGCTGCTCTTCGGCTGCCAGAACACCGTCGTTCCCGAAACGGTAAAAGCCATCGCAGCGTATGCCTTTGAGGGTCACTCTAACCTGAAGACTGTCACCGTTCCGAGAGGCATGACCAGCATCGGCGAAGCAGCCTTCACGGGTTGTACGGGCATCACGGACGTCATCATGGACCTGAAGGAGCCTTTCGCCATCAATGACAATACGTTCAGCAATAGCACCTATCAGAACGCCACACTTACCGTGCCCGCCGCCACAACGGAAGTCTATCAGGCTACCGCAGGCTGGAAGAACTTCACTAAGTTTGCAGAAAAAGAGCATGAGGACGGCGATATCTTCAAGTTCCAAACCGCAGAGGGTGTCTATATGACGTTCAAGGTGATTAGCTCCAACAACAAGACATGTCAGGTGGAAGGAACGAGCGCTTCACCTGCTATAGACAGAGCCACCACAGGCAGTGTGACCATCCCGGAAAGCCCGAAGGGATATTCTGTCATAATCATCAGCGCATACGCGTTCTCGAATTGCAGCGGCATGACTTCAGTCACCATACCAAACTCCGTAACCACCATCGGCGAGAGAGCCTTCTCGGGTTGCATGAGCCTGACTTCCCTTGCCATCCCCGCCAAGGTGACCACCATCGGGAAGAGTGCCCTCGACAATTGCGGAAGCCTGACCGCTATCTCCGTGGCCAGCGGTAATACGGTGTATGATTCCCGCAACAGTTGCAATGCCCTCATTGAGACTCAGACAAACGCGTTGATTAGAGGCTGTAAGAATACCAGCATCCCCTATAACGTGAAGAGCATCGGAGAAAGAGCCTTCTCGGGTTGCACCGACCTGGCCTCCATCAACATTCCAGAAAGCGTGACCAGCATAGGTAGCGCCGCCTTCCATGATTGTTCTGCCCTTATGGTTGTGACAACGGCAATCAGAACACCTTATGCCATCAACGACAACACGTTCAGCGACGAGACTTATGCGAACGCTCCGCTCATCGTGCCCGCTGACTCGAAGGAACTCTATCAGGCTACCGATGGCTGGAAGAACTTCGTGAACTTTGTGGAGAAAGAACGTGAAGACGGCGACGTGTTCACGGCTCAAACCATAGAGGGTGTCGATATGCTGTTCACAGTTATCAGTGCCCAGAACAAGACCTGCCAGGTGGAAGGAGTAGGCACATCACCTGCCATAGACAAGACGACCACAGGCAGTGTCACCATTCCGGAAGTTGCAAAGGAATATTCTGTCACAAGCATCGGCTCATACGCTTTCTCCGGCTGCAACGGCATGACCTCAGTCTCCATACCTAACAGCGTGACGAGTGTCGGTTCCTATGCCTTCTTTGATTGCAGCGGCCTGACCTCCATCGTCATCCCCAGAAGCGTGACCAACATCGGAAGAAGTGCCTTCGAAAATTGCAGTGGTGTGACAGCCATCTACGTCAACAACGGCAACACGGTGTACGATTCCCGCAATAACTGCAATGCCATCGTCAGGACTGCGGACAATACGCTGATTTTCGGCTGCCAGAACACCGTTGTACCGGAAACTGTGAAAGCCATCGGTTCGTATGCCTTTAAGGGACACTCCTACCTAAGGGCCATCAATATTCCGAATAGTTTGACCAGCATCGGCGAAGAAGCTTTCAGCGGTTGTCTGGAGCTCACGAACATCACCTCGGACATCAGAGAACCCTTCGCCATCAATGACAACATATTCGATGACAACGTTTATCAGAATGCCACTCTCTCCGTCCCAGCTTTCACGAAGACATTCTATCAGGCTAAGGCAGGGTGGAAGAAATTCGTGAACATTGTAGAGAAAGAACTGAGAGACGGCGAGGTATTTACGTATAAGACCACAGAGGGCGTCGAAATGACATTCAAGGTCATTAGTGTCCAAGACAAGACTTGCCAAGTCATTTCACCTGCTGTAGATAAGACGACCTCAGGCAGTGTTACCATTCCGGAAGGCGTGGACAATTTCTCTGTCATAAGCATTGCCAACTCAGCCTTCGCGGGTTGCACCGGTCTGACCTCTGTCTCCATCCCCAACAGCGTGACGAGCATCGGCGAGAGAGCCTTCTTGGGTTGCACAGGCCTGACCTCCATCACCATCCCCAACGCTGTGACAAATATCGGAATTTATGCCTTCGACGGTTGCAGCGGCCTGACCTCTATCTCTGTCGGCAGCAGAAACACGGTGTATGATTCCCGCAACAGCTGCAATGCCCTCATCGAGACTCAGACCAACACGTTGATAAGAGGCTGCAAGAATACCACCATCCCAGCCAGCGTGACGAGTATCGGAGAGAGAGCTTTCTCGGATTGTACGGGTCTGACCGCCCTCATCATCCATGAGAATATGACCAGCATTGGCGAAGCTGCCTTCAGCGGTTGTACGTCCCTCATGACCATTACCTCGAACCTCGATGAGCCCTTCGCCATCAGCAATAACACGTTCAGCACCAACACTTACCAGAACGCCACCGTCACCGTTCCCGCCGGCACTAAACCGATATATCAGAATACTGACGGCTGGAATAACTTCATGTACATCGTGGAGAAAGAGATGAAGGACGGTGAGATATTCACGGACAAGACCGTAGAAGGTGTCATCATGGTGTTCAAGGTCATTAATGCCAAGAACAAGACTTGCCAAGTGGAAGGAACAAGTTCTTCAGCTGCCATAGACAAGACGACCACGGGCAGTGTCACCATTCCGGAAACGGCGAAGGGTTGTACCGTCACAAGCATCAGCTCCTATACATTCTATAATTGCAGCGGTATAACCTCCGTCACCATACCCAACACCGTGTTGAGCATTGGCGAATATGCCTTCTCTTGGTGCCACGGCCTGACATCCGTCATTATCCCCAATAGCGTGACTTCTATTGGCGGCGGTGCCTTCTATGGTTGCCGTGGTCTGACCTCCCTCACCATCGGCAGTGGAGTGACCTCCATTAGCTACCATGCTTTCTCGGATTGCGGCAGCTTGACATCCATCATAGTGAAAGAGGGGAATACCACCTACGATTCTCGCAATAACTGCGATGCAATTATCGAAACAGCTACAAACACATTGATTGTCGGCTGTAAGAGCACCGTCATCCCCAGTAGTGTGACCAGCATCGGCAGCTATGCTTTTGAGTATTGCAGCGGTCTGACTTCCATCACTATCCCTGAGGGTGTGACCAGCATCAGCAGCTATGCCTTCCGTGCCTGCACCAACCTGGCTGTAGTCTCCATTCCCAGCAGCATGACGAACATTGGCAGCAATGCCTTCCGTGAATGCGGACTAACAGAAGTCTATTGCTATGCGGAAGAAGTACCCAGAACGAATAGCAGTGCTTTCAACGAAGCGCCTATCGCTCTTGCAACACTTTATGTGCCAGATGGTACTGTAGATACCTATAAGGCCACTGCACCATGGAGTAGCTTTGGAACAATTATCTCTTTCGGAGGAAAGGTATGTGCTACACCTACTATCACCTATGCCAATGGAGAGTTGAACTTCTATTGTGACACAGAAGATGTGAAGTTCTATTATGAAATAAAAGACGAAGATGTGAAGAGTGGCGTCAGCAATAAGATAAAACTCACAGCCACCTACTACATTAGTGTCTATGCCGCAAAGGAGGGCTACAGCAATAGTGATGTAGTCACAGCCACCCTCTGCTGGATAGAACAGCATCCAGATATGGAAGGTATTATTGACGAAGATGCCGTTATGGAGGTGAAGGCCGTGCCTGTACTGATACAGTCGCAAGGCGGCACTATCACAATTCAGGGAGCTGCCGAAGGCACTCCGATTGCCATCTACGGTATTGATGGTAAGAAGTACGGCTCTACCATTGTTGAGAAGGATGGTAGTACCACCATATCCACTTCGCTTCAGCCCGGATCTATCGCCATCGTGAAGATTGGTGAAAGGTCTGTCAAGGTCGCGATTAAGTGAGAGCAGAGCCAAATCATATTTGAGCTATGCCGAGCGAGAGCGACCTCGACGAAGTCAAGGTCGCGATTAAGTGACCTCACTTACTACACTAAAAAGGAGCAACCTCACGGCTGCTCCTTTTTTTCGCTGTTAGCTTTTGCTTTAAGAGAAAGCTGTAATTCCAGCAATTGACTGTTTTATTGATTGTTTAGTTAAGCAGATGTTATTTAAAAAGCATAAATGATTATCTGGTGAATGCGTCGAGCGTGTCCGCCGGCTGTATATCGAGCTTTGCTGACTGCTGCTCAGGACTGCCTATGGTGATGTGCTGCAAGCTGTCATCGACGACACTTTCTGCTACCGGCGTAGCTTCGGAATCCTCATCAATGAAGCTCTGATATGCGGCATTGCCAATGGTAAGCATGATAGCAATGAGACCTGCTGCCCGATAGAAGGGACGCAAGCGATGAATGACGGTCATGCGACGAGCCTTACAAACATAGCCCTCTTCCGACCCTCCTTCGAGGGGAGAGGTTTTCTCATCAACAAGGCGGAGCATCCTGTCGGCAAAACCTTCAGGCAGATGCTCGTCGGCCATTTCATCCTCTTCAATGAAAAGCTGACGATAGGGAAGCAAGCTTGCAGGTACATCCTCCTGACGGAAGAAAGTACGAAGGATTGCTTCCTCTTCAAGCGTCGTCTGGCACTCCCAGTAACGCTCCAACAGTTGTTCTATGTATTTATAATCCATATTATATATTATGAATTAAGAATGAAGAGTTTCTCCCTAATCTTTAATCTCTAATCCCTTTTTCACTTTAGTTCGGGCGCGGTGCAGATAGACCTTTACTTGTGTCTCGCTGATGTCCAGCACCTGAGCTATTTCCTGGTAGGTCTGGCCTTCGATATCGCGCATCAGCATGATGGCGCGCTGCACTTCTGGCAAGCCGTCCATGAGTCTGCGTACGAGAGAGAGTTGTTCACGAGCCTCCAACGACTGTTGTCCGTTGTCCGCTGTCTGTTGCCTGTTGTCAACCACGTCGAGCGGAGCTGTCTTGCGACCAGCACGTTTCAACACGTCGAGTGCTCGATTCCTGCAAGTCGCAATAGCGAAAGCCTCGAGATTGTTTATCTGCTCCCATTCATTGCGATGTTCCCACACTTTGAGCAGTGTGTCCTGCACCACATCCTCGGCCTCTGCCCTGTTCAGCGTAATGCGGAGAGCTAGGCGGTAAAGCTTGTCGCCCAGCGGCAATACGGTGGTTCGGAAGCTGATATTTTCCATCTCTCTACTTATGAAGACGATTCAGGGCGGAAAAAGTTACACTTGAAAGGTAAAATAATGAAAAATTATCTCACTCCTTCACCTTTTAATCGTTGTGCCACGGGAACCGTCAATGTTTTCGGAGTGCGTTATGATGACTTTTCGAACTCCTTTATGGATGGCTTCAAAGGCATTCTCTATCTTCGGAATCATCCCGCCTGCGATGATGCCCTCGTCAATGAGGCTGTGTGCTTGTGCTTCGTTGATGGAGGGGATGACACTGTTTTCATCATCGGCATTGCGAAGCACGCCCCGCTTTTCGAAGCAGAACGTCAAGGTAACATCGTAATGTTCCGCAAGGGCACAGGCAACGGATGCAGCAATCGTGTCGGCATTGGTATTGAGGATGTGTCCCTCTCCGTCATGGGTTAGGGGGGCAATCACCGGAACAGTATCGCCTTCAATGAGTTGAATGAGCAATTGGGCATCCACGCGGTCAACGTCGCCCACAAAGCCGAAATCGACCATCTGCTCCGTGCCGTCGTCCATCTTGACCCGTTTCAAGGGACGTTTGTGACTGCGGATTACGTCACCGTCGGCTCCAGTCAGGCCAATGGCCTTCACGCCCTTTGCCTGCAATCCCGCCACGATGTTCTTGTTGACCAAACCGCCATAGACCATCGTCACAACTTCGAGCATCGGAGCATCGGTGATGCGCCGACCTCCCACCATACGGCTCTCTATGCCCAAGTTGGCAGCCATTGCAGTTGCCAGACGTCCGCCGCCATGCACCAAGACCTTGCGGCCTTTCAATGCAGCAAACTGTCCCAGCAACGAAGCAAGCGATGTCTGGTCTTCGACCACACCGCCGCCAACTTTTATTATATTCAATTCATAATTCATAATTAAGAATTCATAATTTATGAAGGGGCCCGATACTTACCTTCATCCTTGTCTTCGAGCATAGAGAGATAGCTGGTGTACCGGCTCTCGGCAATGCGTCCTTCCGCTACTGCCTGGAGCACGGCACAGCCTGGCTCGTGAGTATGTGTACAATTACCAAAGCGGCAATCGTCGGAAATCCTGAATATCTCGCGGAAGTAATGCGATACCTCTTCGCGCTCCATATCGAATGTGCCAAAGCCCTTGATGCCCGGAGTGTCAATGATGGCTCCGCCTTGCGGCAAAAAGAACATCTCCGAAAAGGTTGTAGTGTGCATACCTGTATCATGAGCAACACTGATCTCCGCTGTCTTGGCATCTGCCTCAGGCACAAGCAAGTTAAGTAGTGTACTTTTCCCTACACCACTGTTTCCGCTAAACAAAGTGGTCTTGTCCAGAAGCGCTTCTCGCAACTCCACGATTCCATTACCGTCTATTGCCGAACATGTCAGACACGTATAGCCTATGGCTCGATAGAGAGTGACGAGCGCATCCATCTGCCTCCTCTCCTCGTCATCGTAGAGGTCTGTCTTGTTGAAAATGATAAGGACTGGCACCCTGTAGGCCTCGGCGCTTGCCAAGAAGCGGTCGATGAAGGTTGTGCTCGTCTCGGGATGCGCAACAGTGACTACAAGTGCTGCCATATCAACGTTGGCGGCAATGATGTGGCTCTGTTTCGAGAGATTCGAAGCGCGACGGATAATGTAGTTGCGGCGGTCCTCAATCCAATCTATAAGTGCAGTCCGTCCGTCATCGCCTGGCGTGATGGTCACGACATCGCCCACCGCCACTGGATTCGTGCTGCGGATACCCTTGAGGCGGAACGTGCCTTTTACCTTGCAGTCGAACAACTGACCATCGTCTGTCCTGACGGTGTACCAACTGCCAGTGTTCTTAATGATGAGACCGTGCATCAGACGGTCATGATTTCCTTCTCCTTGGCTGCGAGCAACTCGTCCACTTTCTTGATGAACTTGTCATGCATCTTCTGCATGTCGCCTTCGGCATCCTTTTCAATATCTTCGGAGAGCCCGTCCTTGATACCCTTCTTGAGCTTCTCTATAATCTCGCGGCGCGTGTTACGGATGCTCACCTTGGCCTGTTCGCCCTCCTTGCCACATTGCTTGGCAAGCTGCTTACGGCGCTCCTCGGTCAAAGGAGGAATGCCAAGACGGATTATCTCGCCGTTGTTTTCGGGCGTAATACCCACGTTACTGTCCATGATGGCCTTCTCAATGGGACGGAACATACTCTTGTCCCAAGGCTTGATGGTGATGGTGCGAGGGTCGGGTGCAACAACAGCTGCCACCTGGTTCAAGGGCACCATGCTGCCATAGCTGTCAACACGGATACCATCCAGAATCTTCACATTGGCCTTGCCAGCACGGATGTGTGCTAATGTCTCTTCCAGATACATCACAGTTTCTTCCATTTTCTCCTCGGCTTTGCCAAGGGTCTCTTTTACATCAATCATACTTCGTCGTATTTTATAGTTTATTATCTGTTTTATAGTTTATTATCTGTCTATTTATGTGCGTTGCCAAAGCAAAAGTAGAGTTTTTTTGTTAAAAAACCAATGTTATGCAGCAATATTTGCACAAAAAAATCTATATTTGTCCCGTAGAATGTAGAAAAAGGATGGAAATTGATGCTCGCATAGAAGAATTGCTGACAAATCTGAAGCCTATCACGCTGGAAGAGATGAAGGAGATTCGACTGATGAACCGTACCGACACGAAATTCGTGACGAACAAGGAAAACCTGGCGCGCCTGTTGGAGCTGGCGCAGGGCAAATACTATGCGCAGTTCCATAGCGGCAGCAAGATTGCCAACTACATGACAACCTATTGGGACACAGACAACCACCGCTTTTATTTGGACCATCATAACGGACGTTCGCCAAGGCAGAAGGTACGTGTCAGGACTTATATGGACAGCAACGACACCTTCCTGGAGATAAAGACCAAGAATAACCACGGACGGACAAAGAAGAAGCGTGTCTCCGTACCCAGTCAGCAGATAACAGGCGAGGGTGGAAACGAGGAGTTCCTGCAAGAGAAAGTGCATCTGGGAATAGCGGACATCCACCCCACAGTGCGCAACCAGTTCCACCGCATTACGCTCGTCAACTACGGCAAAACTGAGCGTCTGACCATCGACTACGATGTGCAGTTCCACAACATGGAGACGGGAAATGATGCCAATGTCGGGCCGCTGGTCATCATCGAGCTCAAGCGTGACGGTAACGTCTTCAGTCCTGTTCTCGACATCCTTCGTCAGCTGCGCATCAAGCCAAGCGGGTTCAGCAAGTACTGCATTGGCTCGGTCATGACCAACAAGGGGCTCAAGCAGAACCGCTTCAAGACTCGTATGGTCAAGCTTGGCAAACTGGCAAAGCAGAAATTAACAAAGAACTAAATAAACTATCATCCATATGGAAATCATTCAGAACTTAAACTATGAGTTGGGTAATCTGATAGGCTTGACGCTTTTCGACCCCCAGCATTTCATCTCTTTGGTAATGCGCTTTATCATCAACCTGATTGTGGTGTGCATTATCGCACGTGGCTTCTACTATCCACGCAGTCATCGTCGTGACTACATGTTTATCTACATCCTGATGTCCATGAGCATCTTCCTTCTGGTAAGCCTGATGGAGGGTGACGGCATGAACATCGGAGCGGCTATGGGTCTCTTTGCCATCTTCGGCATCATGCGCTTCCGTACGGAGGCTGTTCCCATCCGCGAGATGACATACCTCTTTATGCTCATTGCACTGAGTGTGGTAAATGCCCTCGGTCGTGCCGAGTATCATCCCAAGGCAGACTATTGGGACGGTTTCGGCCTGGTAACCATTGTCTTCGTCAATTTAGCGTTTATTTGTATGGCGTGGCTATTCGAGAGCAGCAAGCTGGTCAGTAGCAGTTGCAGCAAGTACATTAAGTACGACAATGTTGCCCTCATCGCTCCCGACAAGCGCGAAGAGTTGAAGGCCGATCTGGAGAAACGCACGGGCCTGAAGATACAACGTCTGGAAATTGGTCTCGTCGATTTCCTCAAGGATGCCTGCCTCATTCGCATATACTACGATGAACCCGTCGATCGTGGTAACAGCATAGAAGAAATGACAAAAATGCCTCGTTTATGAAACTGCGTCAACTCATACTTGCACTCCTGCTCCTTGCTCCTTGTTCCCTGCTCCTTGTCTCTGCACAAGAGCAAGATAATGATGAGTTGGGACTTTGGCATGAGATTGGGGTGGAGAAAGCCATCACCAAGAATTGGGATGTTGGCTTGGACTTGGAGTACCGTTCCCAAGACAGGGCACGCTTCTCCGCAGGACTTGGCACAAGCTACAAGGTTTGCAAGTATCTTAAGTTGGGTGTCAACTACAACTTCCTCTATACCTATCGGCCGGACAAGTACAAAGACAAAAGTGAAGGTGAAGTGGGTTCCGAGTATTGGGAGATTGGCTATAATCATACCCCCAGACATTGGTATCCCCGTCATAGGTTCAGCGCCGAGGCCATCGGTAGCATCAAGCTGTGGAAATGGCTCAAGATTTCCCTCCGCGAGCGCTACCAGCTGACGCGTAGCCGTGCCAGGACCGTTGACAAGTTCAAGCATCGTGTCATCTACGAGAAGAAGTATGACTTCGATGATGACTGGAACGAAATTTCCTGGTATGAAGAAACTCCATTTGACATAACAGAGCCCAAATACTATCTTGCATATACCGACCAGGTGTTGCGCTCGCGCATCAAGCTCGAATACGACAAGAAACGCTTCCCCTTTTCGCCGTTCGTCTCAGCCGAGGCGCACAACAGCGTCAGCGTGGGCGACCACATGCTACTCCAGAAGATACGTGCAGCCATAGGCTCCTCCTATAAGTTCCGAAAGCACAACGAGGTTTCCCTGTCTTACGTCATCACCTTCAACATGTATGACATCGAAGATAGCGAGGTAGTGCGTCAACACGATAGGAAGCACGCCATCTGCCTCGGTTATAAGTACAGCTTCTGAATAGAGGTGATGAGGTTAAAGCGTTAATGTTAAGATGATAAATACAAAATCCAAATAATGATGAAGACAAAGATTATTCTTGCAGCTCTGCTGCTCATGGTCAGCTCTGGTATGAGGGCCGACGAGTACAATTACCTTACTCTCACCTACAATGGCACAGATCAAAGCATCTCCCTGCCCCTTGTACAGAGAATCACCTTCGAGGATGGTGCTATGGTAGTCTCTACCACTCAAGGTAAGTACACCTATTCTCTTTCCAATCTGGACAAGATTACATTCACGGAGATAGCAGACGCCATCAAAGCCCTGCCCGAACAGGCAGAGAATCTCACCTACAAGGACGGCACACTTGCCATCAAGGGTGACGGAATGTTGTACATCTACAATGCAGGCGGCGCACTCGTCAGCATTGCCAATGTCAAGGAAGGTGCCAATGTCAACCTCGGCAATCTGCCCGCCGGTGTTTACGTCGTTCGAATGGGCAACAAGACCATCAAGGTCAGGAAGTAGTTCTCTTCCCATACCCTCCCTCAAGGATGTGGGTTTTGCAGGACATCATAACACAGGATGACAATGAAGAAGCTATTAATGAGCATATTCTTGCTGTGTGCTTGCATGGTTCAGGCACAAGAGCAGATACGCATCTGGAAAGGAGACAGTAGTACACGCTTCACGACGTCGGAACTGCAGTTCGTAAAGGACGGCAGTGCCTTCATCGTGGGTGATTCGACCTACGCTCCCGCCGAGGTGGACAGCATCAAGGTGGTGCACACCGTTACCGTCACATGGGATGGCGACCAGGCCACGGTAGATTTGGGACATGCCCCAAATGTTACGTATGAAACCGACGGCGGCCACGTTTCCATCCTCAGCACAGACACAAAGAATGAACTGGAATTCGTCTTGCAGGGTGAAAGTACACAGGGTTCGCTGACCTACGAGGGGCCGCTCAAGTGTAAATTCTACATGAACGGCCTCAACCTTAAGAGCAACCGTGGTGCAGCCATCGATATCCAATGTGGCAAGCGTATTAACCTGATACTCAATCCAGGTACCAAGAACTTCCTCGCCGATTCAACAGGCGGAGAGCAGAAGGCTGCTTTCTATTGCAAGGGACACCTTGAGATAGAGGGTAGCGGTTCACTCACCGTAACGGGAAATTCCAAGCATGCTATTGCTACGAAGGAATACATGCAATTGAAGAAGAGCACAGGCAGCATCACCGTCAACAGAGCAATCAGCGACGCAATGCACGTCGGGCAGTACTTCCAAATGAACGGCGGAACGATAACGCTCACCGGACAGGCTGGCGACGGACTGCAAGTGGAAAAGGTGACACTCAGCGATGATGTCACGCCCGACCCCTCCAAGGAAAACAACGGACAGATGTTCATACGGGGCGGTAGCATCAATATAACAGCCGAAAACGATATCACGAAGGGCATCAAGGTTCCAGGCGACCTGACCGTCAGTGGCGGCACATTCATCATCGTAGCGAATGGCGACGGCAGCAGAGGCATTCAGGTTGCCGGCAACATGGTGGTGGGTGAGGAAGACAATACCACCCTCATGCAGATTCGTGCCAACGGTACCACCTACGAGGACGAAGAGACCGAGGACGAAGACCGTTGCATTGGTATCAAGGTAAAAGGGAACCTGACCGTCAATGCCGGTACAATCCAAGTGTCGAACAAAGGCAAGTATTCATACGGTATCAAGGTTGACGGCACCTACACCAAGTCCGCCAATGCCACCGTCCAAGCCAACGTCAAGAACTAAACTTCGCTACTGCGGGAGCGGGCTATCGCTTCCGCCGGAGGATAGTAATCCTTCGGCGGAAGGAATAGTAATCTTCCAATGGAAGGAATAGTAATCCTCCAATGGAAGGAATAGTAATCCTTCGGCGAGAGGAATAGTAATCCTTCGACGGGAGGGATAGGACGCTATTGACGGAACGATTAGTCGCGATTGTAGTCGCGTAGAATGCTTTACATTTCGATGACCTTGAGCAGGTATTGCCCGTATTGGTTCTTGATCATCGGCTGTGCCAGTTGCCGCATGCGGTCGGCGTCAATCCAGCCTTTGCGGTAGGCGATGTCTTCGAGGCAACCGACCTTCAGTCCCTGTCTCTTCTCGAGCACCTCAATATAGGTGGAAGCCTCGGAGAGGGAGTCGAACGTGCCGGTATCGAGCCATGCGAAACCGCGTCCCAGCGTTTGCACCTTCAGCTCGCCGTCCTCCAGGAAGCGCTGGTTAACGGTCGTAATCTCATACTCACCGCGTGCGCTGGGCTTGATGTTCCGTGCCACATCGACCACCTTGTTGGGATAGAAGTAGAGTCCCACCACGGCGTAGTTGCTCTTGGGATGGGCTGGCTTCTCCTCGATGGAGAGGCAGTTGCCCTGCTCGTCGAACTCCGCCACGCCATAACGCTCGGGGTCGTTTACCCAATAGCCGAAGACGGTTGCCTTACTCTCCTCCTCAGCAGTACGCACAGCCTCCTGGAGCATTGTCTGGAAGCCATTGCCCTGGAAGATGTTGTCGCCCAGAACGAGACAAGCACAGTCGTCGCCGATGAAGTCAGCACCAATGGTGAAGGCCTGTGCAAGACCGTCGGGCGAAGGTTGCTCGGCATATTCGAAGTGCACGCCGTAGTCGCTGCCATCGCCAAGCAAACGCTTGAAACCAGGCAGGTCGAAAGGTGTGGAGATGATGAGAATGTCGCGTATGCCCGCCAGCATGAGGACGCTGAGGGGATAATAGATCATGGGTTTGTCATAGATAGGCATGAGCTGTTTGCTGATGCCCCTCGTGATGGGATAGAGCCGTGTGCCGGACCCACCGGCCAATACAATTCCTTTCATGGTCCTTTTATTATTCGTGATGTCGTGATATCGTTATTGCATTATAACGTCAATTAAATTGTATAGTCCAAGCATGTGCGCAGGCAGGTGTAGGGGCGTACCTTGCCATCTGCCACTGCAACGTGTTCGGGATGAAAGGCGTAGGCCCGTAATGCGGCTTCGTCGGTGAAGGTGCTGTCGAGCATGATGTCGGCGTTGGATGACTCCAGCCGGCCATCTATGTTGACCACGATGCTCAATAGTCCAGGTATGCGTCCGGCCAGTCCTTCCAACCCAGCCTTGATGTCGCGCTTCACGTTTTCTTTCTCTTCTGCGGTGAGGTCTTCCCTCAGCCGCCATAGTATAATGTGTTTTACCATAATTTGATTGTTATTTCGTTATGATGCCTTCCTTTTAGTTTCGGCGTGTGGTGAAGATGGTGGGGTTGACGTTGAATCCTACCCAACCCCATTTCTGGTACTTGCCAATGCTCCTGAGGAATCGCATTGTCTCAGAAGAAATCATCATGCCGAAGCCTGCCTGAAGGGTCACATTCTTCCAGGGACGGTAGCTTAGCTGCAAATCAACTTCGCCTCCCAGGTTCTGCGAGAAGCGGTGCTTGCCGTGGTATTTCCTCATGATGAGTATCTTGGCCGGGTCTATGATTGGTTCGATGGGGTCCTTGAGGTAGTTGTTGATGGGACGTCCCGTAATGAACCAATGGTAGGCGAGGGTCACGTCGAACTTCGGGCAGCAGTTGAAATCGACTCGCGCATGCGCATCGTTCAGTCCGTAATAGGGGATAGAATAATAGGCGAAGTTGTCCATATCGCCGAGGAAGTTGTGGTAGGAACCGTAGAGGAGGTTGAAGGTGCGGTTCTTTCCGGGCATTCCGTCGCTGCCGCTGAGATAGTCGTCACCGACGCTTACTTTCCATTGTGGCAGGAACTGCCATCCGAAATTGGCGCTCAACATGTAGGCACTTATTTTCTTGTCCGTACGGTCGCGCCCCATCTGATAATAGAGCGAGGCATCGGCTGTGATGTTGCTTTTCTCGTAGGTCATATAGACACCGAAAGTCTGCATGTAGCGGATGCTGTCAGTCCAGACATCATTGACGCCCTGATTGATGAAGATGCCGCTTATTTGGAAAGGCGACTGGCTCGCGCCATAGTGATACCAGAGGGCCTCCAGATTCTTGTAAAGCTTTGAGGTAGGATCACCGCTGAGGGGGTCCGGCTCCTCTGCCGTTTGGTTGAAGCCGACGATGGCATGAACCTTGTGCCAAGGGTTTTCCCAACCCAGACGGAGCGCATCGTGGGCACGTCCCGACGACACCCAGTCGTGGGCACCAAGCAGCCGCTCGTCGTCGTAGGCCAGTTCCTGACGTCCTACCTGTGCCAGAAAGCCCTTGCCAAACGTCAACTTGGCCCAAGCCTCGTGGAGGGCAAACTTTCCCGATGTACTTTTATGCGTATCTTTCTGCCAGAAACCTATGTGTTGTCCCGTAATCTTCATGCTGACGTTCTTGCGTTCCCACCCTAAGGAGAAACGCGCACGCTCGTTGACAGAGAGTACATGCTCCGTGCTCCCGTTAGTCACTGTGCCTTCAAGATATTCACCATAAGCTCGTACCTGAGCATCGACAGTAAAGTTACCGTAATCGGGACCTGTCTTCTCCTGTGCTGTGGCAACCACCGCAAAGGCGACGGCCATAATAGTTATAAACTTTCTTTTCATATATCTAACTATGGACTATGGACTATGAATTATGAACTATAGGTGTGTATGCTCATGCCTTGTGCCGAGGGGAGATAGTTGATGCCCCACCAACACATTTGCAGACAAAGGAAGCAAAGAACCTGCCACAATAGGGCAGGGCGAATGGTTGCAGGATGGCTCCGGCGCAAGTGCACGTAGATGAGATAACAGAGCCACGTGGCAGCAGCCCAAGTCTCCTTCGGGTCCCACGACCAGTAGGTGCCCCATGCCTCCTTTGCCCACAGGGCGCCAAAGAGCATCCCGACGGTAATGAAGGAAAGCCCGACGCGCGTCAGGTTGTCAATGGCTGACATCTGGTCCTGCTTGCGGCAGAGCTGCCACAGGGCCATCAGCGCGGCTGCACCCATAATGGCATACGCAAACATGTAGATGATGACGTGGGGTGCAAACCAAGGACTCTGAAGGGCAGGCATCATCACCTTGTCGTGTATCTCAGGCTTCAGGAGGTTAATGCAAATGAAGACACCGCTAAGCATCGTGCTGAACGAGAGTATCCAGCGATAGTGCCAGCGAATATAGGTAATCAGTCCGACCAGGGGCAGGAAGAAGGAATACCAGAGTCGCGTCTCGCCCATCGTGCGAAGGGGAGGACGTTCCAACGAGTGCCACATCAGGGCAATGTATGTTCCGAATATGAACAATCCGCCGATTGTCAGCCCATAGACCGATTTCTGCCACCCGCCACGCAGCGAAAGCAATGCAGCCGCCAGCCAGCACAACAAAGCAGGCAAGGCAAACATCCAAAGGTCAGTCCAATCTACCATCTCTCATTTACCATTTAATCATTTACCACTTATGCCGGCAGGCCATACGAACATGGTTAGCGCACCAGCAAGCATCATGAAGATACCCAGATAGACATAGGGGAGCCACGGGTCGCGCACCAGTTCGAAGACGCTGATGTCACTCATGCTGCCCTTCGACTCGTCGTAACTATATTGGTATATCTTCCATCCATGAACGGACATAGGCTTGTTGACACGAATCGTGTCGCGCATAGTGAAGCCGCTCTTGGTGTGGACCGTCACATCGGACAGGAAACTGAGCTTCGGGGATTCTTCGATGGCGAAGTCATGAAGCTCAATGGATATTGGCAACTGATGTGCACGGTGCCGTGCATCAACGGCCCGCCATTCGGTTTTGCCCTCCTGAACCATCATGCGGAGGCTCTGCATGTCGGCATTACCAAGCGTACCTGCCACAAGGGCGATGAAGATGCCAAGGTGATTGAGCAGGAAGGGTATGTTGCGCCATGCCGGGCGGAACAGCCTGGTCATACATACCATGCCGACGAGCAGCATCAGCCATACATAGGAGAGGACAAAAGGCCAGAAGGAAAGCATGGCTGTGATGCCGATGGGGTCAGCCGGCACATGTCCGGAAGGGACCTGTCGTGTGACTCCCAGAAGGATAGTCATCATGGCGCACGTCACCATCGCCGGAATGCCTGCCTGCAACGTTGCCATCCATCGGAAAAGACGAAAGCGGCTGCGGCAAAGGTGTATCAACACGATGCCAAACAGTAGCGCTGACAGGATGACGGCATTGACCGGCCAAGCCAGCATGTCCCAACGGATTGGCCCCGTCAGCAACTGCAATAACATACCGACTGCAATCCATCCGCAGCAGACCAAACTGCCTTCAGTCAATCCCCATGATTTACGCATACTTGTTCAATAGTTTATGCAAAGGTACAAAATAATTAAGAATGGAGAAAGAAGAATTAAGAATTATTTCGTATCTTTGCACGCAATAACACACTCAAGACTATGAAATACGTTAGTTGGAACGTCAATGGACTTCGTGCGGTTGTCGGGAAGAACTTCCGCGAAGTGTTCACTCAGCTCGATGCAGACTTCTTCTGTTTGCAGGAGACAAAGATGCAGGCAGGACAACTTGACCTGTGTTTTCCCGGGTATCAATCCTATTGGAACTATGCAGAGAAGAAAGGCTATTCGGGCACCGCTGTCTTCACCCGCCAGACACCTGTCAACGTAACCTACGGCATGGGCATCGAAGAGCATGACAACGAGGGACGCATCATCACACTCGAGATGGCAGACCACTTCCTGGTGTGCGTCTATACGCCCAATAGTCAGGACGGCTTGAAGCGTCTGGATTATAGGATGCAGTGGGAGGATGCCTTCCGCGAGTATCTTCTTGCGCTCGACAAGCAGAAACCGGTCATCGTGTGCGGCGACATGAATGTGGCTCACGAAGAAATTGACTTGAAAAACCCCAAGACGAATCACATGAACGCGGGCTTCACGGACGAGGAAAGAGCAAAGATGACTACGTTGCTCGGCAGCGGTTTCATTGACACGTTTCGCCACTTCTATCCCGATGCGACCGACCGCTACAGTTGGTGGAGCTACAGATTCCGTGCCAGAGAGAAGAACGTTGGCTGGCGTATCGACTACTTCCTTGTTTCCGAGCGCCTTGCCTCACGCCTGCAGTCTGCCGAAATCCATGACAACATCATGGGCAGCGACCATTGTCCCGTCTCAATAACACTTGACTGATATGGCAAACCTCAAGGCTCTGGCTAAAGACACGGCCATCTACGGACTCTCGAGCATCGTCGGGCGCTTCCTCAACTACTTGCTCGTACCGCTCTATACGCACTACATGCCGAAAGCATCGGGCGATTATGGTGTGAGCACGAACATGTATGCGTACACCGCTTTGTTCTTCGCGATTCTGACGTTTGGCATGGAGACAACGCTCTTCCGCTTTGCCAACGACGAGCGCGAGCAACCCGACACAGTCTTCTCCACTGGCTTTGCGATGGTGGGGAGCCTCACCGCGTTGTTCCTTTTGCTTGTCTTCGGCTTCATCACTCCCATTGCTGATTACCTTGGATACTCAGCACATCCGGAGTACTTGCTGATGATGGCTGCTGTAGTTGCCCTTGATGCTTTGCAGGCACTGCCTTTCAGCTACCTTCGTTTCCAGCATCGTCCCATACGTTTCATGACGCTGAAAATGCTCTTCATCTTCCTCAACATCGGCCTTAACCTGCTCTATTTCGTTGTTCTCCACAAGACGAGTGTCTTCTATGTCTTCTTCATAAATCTCATCTCGACAAGCCTCGTTACCTTCTTCTTCATCCCGAATCTGGTAAAGATACGTTGGAAATTTGACTCCTCACTACTTCGACGGATGCTCTCCTACTCGTGGCCGATACTTCTGCTGAGTGTCGTGGGCATCCTGAATCAAGTGGCAGACAAGATACTTTTCCCAAAAGTTTATCCCGACCAGGCACAGGCCAACGTCGAGCTCGGCGTGTACGGGAGCTGCGTGAAAATCGCGATGATTATGGCTTTGATTACTCAAGCCTTCCGTTACGCCTACGAACCCATAGTCTTTGCAAAGGCGAAGGATGCTGACAAGACTGAGTATTATGCCTTGGGCATGAAGTTCTTCGTCATCTTCACCCTGTTGGCATTCCTTGGTGTGATGGGCTGGCTGCCGCTGCTCCGCTACATGATTGGCGAAGACTACTGGGAGGGATTGCGCGTCATCCCCATCGTGATGGCAGCAGAAATCATGATGGGCATCTTCTTCAACCTCTCTTTCTGGTACAAGTTAATTGACAAAACTTACTTCGGTGCCCTGTTCTCGTTGGCAGGCTGTATCGTACTCTTTACCGTCAACATCTGGGGCATACCGCGCTACAGCTACATGGCCTGTGCATGGGGTGGCTTTGCAGGCTACGGCACAGCCATGCTCTTGAGCTATTTCGTAGGGCAGCGGTTCTATCCCATTCCCTATCCCATTCGCTCAATGGCCGGATATGCAATCATCGCTGCCATATTCTATGGAGCGATGACATGCATTCCTTCTGACTGGCCAATATGGCTGTACATCGGCATCAGTACCCTGCTCATCCTAGCCTTCGCGGGTCTGATTTATTGGCGGGAACTGAGAAATAGCTTATTCTCTCGTGATAATCTTGCGTAGGGCATCCATCATCTGGTCGGCCAGACCGATGTTGTAACCCTGTCGGAACCATACGACGCGGTTAAAGGTATCGCACAGCATGATGATGGGCAGTTCCTCGTTGCCATGCGTGAGTTCCTGGATATGCAAAGCCTCAACGGTCTCTGGGTCGGCAATGCCGAAGAGGACGTTGCCGGGCAGGTCGTCGAACTCCTTGCGGTCGAAGTTGTCATAGTCCTCCTGACTCGGGAAGAGCATAAGATAACATTGCGACCACTGCGAGATGTGGATGTTGACAGCCTCCATGTCGTGCAGGAGGTGTGTGCTGGGTTCGTGTCCGCTGCGGATAAGGGCTATGATATAGAAACCGCGTCCAGTGGTGTCGAGTATCTTCTTGTGAACACCCTTGACATTGGTGAAATAGTTCTCGCAATCAAAGTTGGCAATGACATGCAGACGGCCTTCTTCCACTCGCAGGTGAAGAGGCACAGTTTGCTGTTGCTGGGCTTTAACACCAAAGAAATCAAGGTTCGCCCACACACCGCCATTCGCCAATCGTGTGCCGCTCACAAGCATGTATTGCCCTGCCTCGACCTGATTGCCATCCGTAAAGGTGTCCTTCCACGTCGTACCCTCTGGATACTCCAGCACTTTCGGGCGACCGTTTTCGATGCGTGACAGGGCGAAATGCGAGTAGTAGGAAGGATTCTCTTTCACTGACTGGTCTCTATAGAAGAGATATAATGTGCCTTGAGGGGCCGTTTTTTCCTGGGCACAACCAAACAACACATCGTGCCATTCACTATCTTTCGGGCCTACCCACTGCACCTTGCCCGTCACCTCGTCGATGCGCGAAAAGATGCCAGCGCTGCGGGCTGCCGCCACGAAGAAAATGTCGCGACTGTGCGCATCGCAGGTTCGATGTCGGAGAACACCGAGCGGACTCATGCAGAGATGCTGCGGATTGCGTGTGTCATCGACCGTGATGCTGTCCGTCACCCACTGCACGATTTCCTCGGCAGACATGCCCTCGAACTTCTGCCGGAGCTCCGCGCGACATGGCGTTAGGCGCTCGTTGGCGACACGCGGGCAAAGGACATACCACTGCCAAAGTGCATCGTCGATGTCGATGGTGTGCAATGCCGCATCCTCCAGCACGTCGAGCGTGACGTCGCGATAGTCCTTCTTCGAGAGCGTGGAGAGAATATCATCAGCTCGCTTCTTGTCGGAAGAGTTGTTCTTGAAGGCTTTGATAGTCTGCCAGTTGGCGCGTGCCAGCGCCTCGGGACTGTCCGGTTCCGCGTCCTGACAGAAAGCTTCCTTCATATAGGCACTCCGGATGCTGTCCTCACGGACAAGGCGGTTGCGGTTGGCCCGAATGGATTCCGCACTGACATCCGGTTTGTTGTCTTTCCCAAGAGGCGGCATCAGATCAAGCTCAAGCGAAGCTGTATATGTGCTGTCCTTGTCGAGTACGACAGTAGCCAATGCCTCCTTACCGACACTCACTTTCCTAAAACCGAAATGTCCATCCTTGCTTGCCCAGACAACGAGGTCGCCCTTGCCGCAAGTCAGCTTGGACTGTCCCTTGACATCGCTCTGTTTGGACACAATAGGATACAGTTCGGCGTAGTTGTAAAGGCGGAAATCAACCGTGGCACCCTCGACGGGCAGGCTGTCGGCACCAAGCACTGTCACAATGACGGTAGCAACGTCGGCATAGTTCTTCGTGACATTAATCTCTGTATAGCATGCCGTCTTTTTCACCACATCCTCCGGCCCGGTATAGTCACCAAAGACCTTTGTGTGCATCAGCATGCCTCTGCTGGCAGGGTCGTTGAACCAACCAAGGTTCAGCACCGGCTCTGGTTCGCAGGCTCCGAGGAAGTACCACATGCCATCCACCCAGGCCTCAACCCAGGCATGATTGTCATCGGTATGTGCCCAACGCGGCGTATAGACCTGACGGGCAGGGATGCCGACAGCACGAAGAGCAGAAACCGTAAAGGTGCTCTCCTCGCCGCAACGTCCAATGGCGGAACGTAATGTATTCATGGGCGAAGAGGTGCGACTGTCGCTGGGCTGATAGCTGACATGCTCGTGACACCAATGGTTCACCTCAAGCACAGCGCCGTACATCGTCTTGTCCTTGACACGTTCGCGCAATTCGTCATAATAGACAATACGGAAGGAGTCAAGTTCCTCGTTGTTGACGCGCAGCGGAAGCACGAAATGACGCCATTCCCGCCCAGGCACCTTCTCGCCCCAGGGCATCTCATGTCGAGCGCGGACGGTCACAGCAACATTCGCTTCCCAGAACTCGCGGGAATAGTCCACACTGTCGGGCAAAGGCATCCCCTCATAGAGAAAGTCCAATGCTTCCTGTATCTCATCAGCACGGCGGTCTGTGCAGGCTGTCATAAAAGCAAAGAGCCCCACAACGAGGGCTCCCTGCAATATCATTTGTCTCTTACTCAGCATACATATCTACAATTAATTCACCAAATAGGGTATTGGCCCAAGCAAACCACGAGCGAGTGAAGTCCTTGGCATCGTCCTTGTTGAAAGACTCATGCATGAATCCTGTATCGCCGTCTGTTTTCAGAATCTGTTGTACGCACCATTCTTTCTCAGCACGGTCGTTGGTGGTGAATGCCTTCATAACCAAGCTCATGGGCCAAGGCTTGTTCAGACCACAATGAGGGCCGCCAATACCTTCACCAGCCTTGCCCTTGAAGAAGTAAGGATTATCCTCGCTCCAGACAAACTTGCGGGTGTTCTGGTAGATGGGGTCGTCAATGGCAACATCGGTGAGATAGGGCAGACAGAGCAGGCTGGGCGCATTGGAGTCATCCATCAGAAGAGCTGAACCGTAGGCATCTACCTCGAAGGCATAAATTTTACCATACTTGGGATGCTCCACGACGGCATACTTCTCCAGAGCCTCTTCCACCTGAGTTGCCATGCGGCGACAATCACTTGCCAATCCATATTCCTTGTTCACATCATTCAGGATGATAGCAGCCTTTCGTAGCACACTTACCGCAAAGAAGTTGCTGGGAACCAAATAGGGGAAGATGGTACTGTCATCAGAAGGACGGAAGGCACTGGCAATCAGGCCGCAAGGTTTGCCTGGATGGCCATAGCCACGGTTGGAGCGTGTGTCGTGCAGAGCCTCGGTCTTGCGGGTGAAACGATAGTTGGTGATGGGGCCGTTCCAGTTCTGTTGATCCTGGAAGACATGCAGAATCTCGCGTACAACCTGAAGCCACTTCTCGTCGAAGATGCTTGTATCGCCTGTCTTCTGCCAATATGCGTAAGCGAGACGCAAGGGATAGCACAACGAGTCAATCTCGTACTTGCGCTCGTGCAGTTCCTTCTTCATTTTTGTGTTGTCCGACATCCAGTGACCATTTTCTATAGCCTTGATGTTAAAGGCATTGGCGTACGGGTCGATGAGGATGCAGGCAAATTGCCGACGAATGACACCGCGAATAAGGTGGCGCAGTGGCTCGTCCTGATTAACAAAGCGCAGATAGGGCCATACCTGTGCAGCACTGTCGCGCAGCCACATAGCCTCGATGTCGCCGGTAATGACGAAAGTATCGTCGTCGCCACTCTCGTTGCTATACCAGACTGTCGTGTCGAGGGTGTTGGGGAAACAGTTGACAAACATCCAGTAGAGCTTTGGGTCGATGGCCGTGAGTTTCTGCTTGAGGTCGAGAATCTGCTTCTCGATGGCTTCGCTGCGGAAGAGACGGTCTTTCTCGGCAGGACGCAGGTCCTTGATGGTGCTCTGTACTGCCACCTGCTGCTTCTTGTCAGGCTCGGGCATAGAGTAGTTCGGGGCGCTGAAAGCGGACATTGGTGCGCTCACCAGCAGGGCTAACATTAGTTTCTTCATCGTTGCTTCTGATTTTACTGATTACTCTGATTATTTCTCCGTCATATACACGTCCAGCGTACCGCCAGCCATAATCTGCTCATGGGTGATGGTGGTACCCTTGATGGGCTTGCCGTTCAGGACGTATTTCTTAACATAGATGGCCTTGTCGCTGCCGCCGTGGGTACGGATGGTGAAGGTCTTGTCCTCGCCAACAGGAATAACGGCTTCCTCGACAATAGGCGAACCAAGTTGATAGACTCCGCCACAAGGCTCTACCTGATAGAAGCCGAGGGCTGACATGATATACCAAGCGGACATCTGACCGACGTCCTCATTGCCGCAGAGACCTGCAGGCTGGTCGGTATAGAGTTCGTCCATCACCTGACGAATCCACTTCTGAGCCTTACGCGGCTGTCCGACGTAGTTATACATGTAGAGGATGTGGTGGCTGGGCTCATTGCCGTGAGCATACTGACCGATAAGGCCGGAAATGTCGAGGGCAGCACCTTCGCCAAGATCACTGCTGGCAGCCAACAGGTCGTCCAGACGCTGTTCCAGAGCCTTATCACCGCCCATCACCTCAGCCAAGCCCTTCACGTCGTGAGGTACCAGAAAAGTATATTGCCAAGGATTGCCCTCAGTATAGTCGCGAGTCTGCTGGTTGGGGTTGAAGTTCTCTGGAAGAGGACGGAACTCGCCCTTCATGTCGAGGGCACGCATCACGTTCACGCGGCGGTCGTAGAGTCTCTTATAGTTCATGCTCACCTCATAGAAGCGGATGCTGTCCTCCTTGTGACCCAGACGGCCTGCAAGTTGTGCGGCAGCCCATGCAGCGATGTAGTATTCCATGCTTTTACCGATGACTTCGCCCTCGCGTCCATCGTAGGGCAGGTAACCCAGCTCTGCCAGATAGTCTTTGCCGCGCAGGGGCACACGGCGCATCTTGCCATATTCTGTGGGAAGCATACTTGAGCAAACAGCCTCGTAAGCCTCGTTGATGTCAATGTCGTCGCCAGCCTCACCCTTCAGGATGATGTCGGACAGGACGGGAACAGCTGGTTCGCCCACCATGCAGTAGGTGTCGTTGCTAACCAGATGCCATACGGGCAGTTCGCCCCATTCGCGATAGATGGCCAGCATCGTCTTGGCATAATCGCGCATACGGTCAGGCATGATGATGGTTGCCAGCGGATGAGCTGCACGGTAGGTATCCCAAAGGCTCCAGGTGGTGAGGGTATTGTAGTCGGCACCGCGGTGAACTTTGAAGTCAGCACCCATGTAGTCGCCTGTCACGTCGTTCCACAGCTGAGGAGCAACCATGTAGTGGTACATAGCGGTGTAGAATATGGTGCGCTCGCGCTCGGTGCGGAAGGTTGCCTTGATACGGGAGAGTTGCTCGTTCCAAGCCTCGAGAGCGGCGTTGGCAACGCCCTGGAAGTCAAAGCCACCAGGTTGTTCGGCATTCAGGTTGAGCAGGGCATTGGCCTCGCTGGTGGGAGAGAGTGCCACCTTGACCATCACATCATCGCCAGGACCAACCTCAAAGGTGGCAATTCCGTACTTGGCATTGGGACCCTCACTCAGCCAGTTGTGGATGGGTTGGCTGAACTTCATGCAGAAATAGACAATCTGGTCGTTTGCCCAACCATGACTGCGACGGTAACCCATCAGGGTGTAGTCGTCAACGGGAATGACACGGGTATCGCGGGCCTGGTCGCCGATGGTATTCTCCAGGTCGATGATGATGCGGGCATTGTTACTGCCCTTGGGGAAGGTGAAGCGATAGAGAGCGGTACGTGGAGTTGCCGTCACCTCGGCTTGGATGTGGAAGCGGTCCAGTATTACACGGTAATAGCCGGGAGCCATGCGTTCCGTTTCATGACGGTACTCGCTGGCAATGCCTTCGCGGCTGAGCTCCACGTCTTCATAGACGGGCATCAGGCCAATGTCGCCCAAGTCGCCGCAACCGGTACCGCTGAGATGCATCTGGGCAAAGCCGATAATCTTCGTGCCAGACTCGTGATAGCCGGAGCACCAGTCCCAACCAGTTTCAATCTGTGTAGGACCTGCATTGACCATACCAAAAGGCACATTGGCACCTACGAACACATGCCCGTGGTCTCCCGTACCGATTTTGGGATCTACATACTCTGCATAATTGTCGGCTTTTGCTGTAGCAGCAAGCAAAAGGCCGAGGAGGAGGAATCTGATTTTCATTGTATTGTTCGTTATAATTTCAAAATCTGGGTACAAAGATACAAATAAGCAAGCACATTACAAAAGAAGAACCCATGTTTTTCTTATTAATGTTGAATGGGGGTACTTTCAACCGCAGGTCAAAGGTACGAATAAGCAAGCAAAAAAAGCAAATCAGGTCAACTAACTAAGAAAGGCGGCCACCGTTTCCGATGACCGCCGATTCACTTCTCCACATGTAGGAGTTTCTTAGTATAAATATAAATCCTTAGATAGACTCAAGGAAATAGATAACTTGGTCACGTTCCTCTTTCGACAGGTTACGGAACTTCACCACGCTGTTGTAGGCATCACTCGTACCTCCCTCGTTCTTACAACCGTGCCACATGATGGCTTCCATCACATTACGGGCACGGCAGTCATGCAGACGCTCTACACCACTGCCACACTTGGCAGCCAGCCCGCGTCCCCAAAGTGGCGTGGTGCGGCACCAGCCAGTGCGGATGTCGTTTTTCATCCATAGACGATGCTGGACGAAGTCGGTGTAGGGCCAGATCTTCTGTCGGGGATAGCGGGGCATGTCACTGTCAGCGGTAAAGAACTTGGCAGGGTCCTGAATATGGTCCTCGCCCGTCTGCCACGATGGGCGGTGGCAGGCGGCACAACCAAGCTGGGAGAAGAGCTGCTTGCCTGCTTTAAAATCATTGGTTGTCGTGTTACGAGCGGCAGGAACAGCCAAGCCACGATGCCAGACCATAAGGTTCCTATATTGGGCGTCGGTCATCTCGGCATCAAGTTGCTTGCTGGTCAGGTAGGTATAGATATCCTTCTCCAGGTTACCTGTATGCCACTCGGGATGAGCGTTTGTTGGATCGATGCGGTTGATGTATTCCGTGAAGCCTGCCTGCACTTCTGGGTCTTGCGATGATTTCTTGGCATAATACACGCCAGCCAAATCGAGGTAATGATAGCGACGGTCGCTGCGGTTGACGTTGGTGATGTTCCAAATGGCGTTGGCACCAGCTGCGTCGAGGATGGGACCACGTGACATCGCGTACGTGTAACGGCGCACGTACTTCGTACCGTCGCCCTGGAGAGTGTTCGTGTAATAGCTCTTCCAAGTGTCCGTCGTCTGGTCCCACATCGCGGGATTCAGGGCATCGGTGCGGCCGATGCTGTTGAAGTACTTGCTCTCGGCGAGCCACTGCGCCGTGATGCTGTCGTCGGGGATGGCATCGGTGAGGCCGGTGCCATAGATGCCGATGGTCGATTCCAGTAAAACACCAATCTCATTAGCATATTGTTCCTCGGTCAGTGTCACATCTTCACCGCCCCGAGCCACAACAACAGGAGCATAGTAGGCAGAGTAGGGGATGGTCACCTCTGGATAGATGAGCTCGTAGGTCTCACCGTCGGGGAACTGGTTGCCCCACTCATCGGTGTAGTTATTCCATGCAATCTTAATCTGGTTCTCATCGATGGGAGCCTTGAAAGGCTTCACAGCACCCGTCTGCGGCATGCCGGCAACGGAACGAATATAAGCGTTGGTAGTCTTGTCGTAGATGACGAGCAGGTAGCCGTTGCGGTGATTATCGGCCTTGTACTCCGTCTGACGGGCACCGTGGCCGTAGCCAGGATGACAGTAGAGGCAGCCGCGACGTACATAGACAGGACCCAAGCCTCGGAAAGCACCCTCGGTGTTGGTATTATAATCCTTTTCGAAGAGGTACTCGCCCTCGTTAAAGGCGGTCATCATGCCATCATACTCAACAACTTTCGTGGGCTGCTTGAAGGCTGTAGCGGAATTCACTGTTGTCGTGCCAAGCAATCCACCGGCATAGTAATCCTCAGCATAGTCTGTAGTTGTGGGGTCACCGATATCCCAAGAGATGGGCGTAGCAGGTCCTTCGTCGTCGCTACAGGAGGTAACGAAGACTGAAAGAACGAGAAATGATAAAAGGAAAGATATCTTATTCATTGTCATTTGCTTTTAATGTTCACAATCGACTGATAGAGCTTCTGCGCATTGTCGGCGAGGAGACGGTAGGTGGCAACGATAACGTTATCGACGTAATTCTCGTTGATGACTTGGCACTGATTTTCGACAATCTCATTGCCGGCGTAGCCCGTCAGTGTCTCGGCCAACTCGCCGAGGGCATCATCCAGTTCGCCCAGCGCATCGATGGCTACTTTGCAGGAAGCATCAGAATAGTAGAGGGCGAAGGGAGCCTTCATCGCCTTGATTTTGGATAAAGCATTGTCAAGCTTAGTCACCAAGGCTTTGGCTTGAGCTGCGAGTGTGGCGCTGCCGGCATTCAGGCAGAAGTAGATGAGCGACTTCTCGTTCGGAGTCGTGGCGTCCATCGAACCATATAGCGCGTTCTTGCACGACACGATGTTGTCATAGAAGTCCGTGATGGAGTTGTAGGCGTAGGGAGACTCGATGTAGGAAGCATCCTCACCGGTGTAGGGTAGGCCTATCTTCGACTGGCCAACCTCGCCGATAATATCCTGACAGCCGGAGATAATCTCCAGCGTTGCATCAAGTGCTGTATCCCAGTCGCCCGTACCAGGGTTCTTGAATGCCTTGCCGAAGTTCTGGAACGAGCCCAGCGCGCCCTCCTGGTTGCCTTTGTCGTCGATGGCGAGGTGTGTGGCGACGTACTCCTTGGCAATCTGCTGGCGTACGGCGTTACTCTCCTTCGAGTCCCAGCAAGCCTCCAGCGTAGCTGTGGCATTGTAGAGGTCCTTGGCAACGGCGCAGATATAGTTGTACTCCAGCGTCGTAATCTGGTCAATCTTACGCGGCTGTCCCTGACGGAAGAGTACGTATTCGAGGCCGTGGTAGCCGAGGATGCCTGAGTTGGCTGTCTTGATGAAGTCATCGAGGTTGCTCATCGCGTTTGCGTCGCGCAGCACGTCGGCCAAATCGTTGGCGGCTACCGGCCATGTGTCGGTGTGCGGGTCGATGGAATAGACATCGGCAGCGCCAAAGAGGAAAGCTTCGCTGTTCTCCCAGTAGGCGCGGGCAGTCTTCCAGTCTGCGCAGGCTTTGTCGAGAGCAGCCTGAGAACCAGTAATAATTGTTGTGTTAGCATCGTCATCACTTGAACATGATGCGAAACCTGTGGATAGTACGGCAGCCAGTGCTGCCATTTTCAATAGATTCTTCATTTTCTTCATCTTTATTATTATATTAATAATTGTCAATTGTCAATTATCTACATAAACCACCCTGTATATGTTACGCCCAGGCTGATGCTCGGTTCGTTGTTATAGGGCTGCTTGTACAGCGGGCTGTCTGCGGTGAGGCCGTTATTGTTCGGCTTCTGGAAGAAGCGGTAGGAATACTCACCTTTGATGGTAATTTGCTTTATAGGCGAGTAGTTCACACCAAAGGCGCAACGGTATTTCTTTGTGTACTTGTACATCGACTCATAGGTGCCTGATGCCATCGTATTGTAGTGCTCGAAACGGCCGAAGAGTAAGAGTTTCTCCTTGTCCTTCAACTTGGGTATTTGAAAGAAAATGTCGTAGCCCGCCTCGATGGCGTATGCCACTGCACTGCTGCCGATGTTGGTATAGTGGTGCGGGTTGCCGTCCTGATACTTGTGATGCGTCCAGTTGGCTTGGTTGTAGGCAGAAATCTCGTCGGCATCGCTGAAATGTGCATAGTCGATGTTACCACGGACAATCCAGTTCCAACGGTTCAGCGTGAAGTCGAGCGCCACGATGCCCAGCGCCCCTGTCACGTCGTCGTATTGGCTGCCTGGCGTACGTAGTGTGTTCCTAAACGTGTAACCGTAATACCCGCTCAGCCCCACGCGCAACCACTGTGCCCCTCGCTTCTCAGTGAAATAGTAATCCACCCTCGCTGCCCCAGCGAAGTTGTTCGCCACCTTGAACTCATAGGGACTGGTGACACCATAATGCACGAAGTTCTCCGCCGTGAAGCTCTCCGAGTTAAGCCCCGAGAGGAACTGCGCCTCGTAGCGCCAGTTCTTCACCTTGCCCCACAGCGACAGCCCCACCTGATGCCAGGTATTGGGCATGATGGTTGCCTCACCTTCCGGACGATAGCACGTGAAGAACTGGTTCGGCTCGTGGTATGCGTTCGAGTACCCCACGGGTACGATAATCTCGCCTGCCTTGACGTTGAACTTCCCGTCCCAGAATGCCTTGTTAATCCAGAACTGCTCGATGTTCACCTCGCCGCCCTTCTCTACCTCGGCCTCGTATTCACCCGCTTCCTCGGCTTCTATCTCCACGGCAGAGCCCGTTCCACCATGCTCGAACTCTATCTCCGAGCCCATCGACCATCCCTTGCCGAAGTCATAGCCGATGTTCAGACAGATGTGTGGCAGGTCGAAGCGCCCATGACTCTTGTCGTCGGCATATAGTTCGGGTTTCTTGTAGCGGTTGAAGCTCTGGCTGTAGAAGTTGCGCGTCATCACTGCCTCACCATAGCCGCCTATGTGCAAACGCGACAATGCATTCTTCAGCTTCTCGTTCTTAGCTGCTTTAGGCGAGGCACCTGTAGTGGCATCCACGTCATTGTTCTCAGATTCCTGTGCCACTACAACAAGGGGCAGCAGGGCAAGTATGACTATAAGTATTGTTGCTTTCATTTTAATGAAATTATTAAATTCAAGTGCAAAGGTACAACGAACAAAAGAATGCTGCAATACGCAAAAATAATGGTTTTGACAGGGCCATCAGTCTGCCTATACCCAATTGCTATTACCTGAATACCAAAAATGGATTAGCAAAACGGAAATCAGAATACGGGATTACCTACAATTAGGGATTAATTTTGAATTTTGAATTTTTGAATTTTGAATTTTGAATTATCTGTCGTACCTTTGCGGCGTAAATAAGTGTTTTTCCTATGAAAAAGATGAAGCTATACGAGGCCGAGGACAAGATGATAGACCTTATCAGCGACAACTACAGCATGCTGCAGGGACTGAGTGCCTTCGGCATCCGTCTGGGCTTTGGTGACAAGACTGTCAATGAGGTTTGCGAGGAACAGGGTGTTGACTGCTACACCTTCCTCACGGTGGTAAACTTCCTCATCAACGGTTATACACCCAAGGAGACGGACGACAAGATTTCCGTAAACACGATGTTGGGCTACTTGCGTGCGTCGCATCGGTATTTCCTCGACTTCCAACTGCCGTCTATCCGCAAAAAGTTAGAGGAGTCGCTCAGCCTCGGTGACAAACTGGCCATACTCATCCTGCGCCTTTACGACGAGTATGACCATGACATCCGCTTGCACATGAAGTACGAGGAGAAGACGCTCTTTCCCTACGTCGAGGCATTGATTCAGGGAGAACAGAAGTCCGACTACAATGTCGATATCTTTGCCAAGCACCATAGCGACATAACAGGCAAGTTTCACGAACTGAAGAACATCATCATCAAGTACCTGCCCCATAATGGACTTGCCAACAACCAGTTGACGGCCACGCTCTACGACATCTACAACAACGAGGAATGGCTCTTGAACCACAGCAACGTGGAGGAGGTATTGTTCGTTCCCGCCATCCGCATCCTGGAGCAGAAAGTGAAGGACGACGATGTATCGGCCCGCATCTCGAGCATGATTAGCAATGCGGACAGCAAGGAGTCCATCTCCGAGCGTGAGAAAGAAATCATTGTCTGCCTTGTTCAGGGCATGTCGAACAAGGAGATTGCCGCCAAGCTATTTATCTCCGTCAATACCGTAAACACTCATCGCCGCAACATCGTCCGCAAACTTCAGATTCACTCCCTTGCAGGCCTGACCATCTACGCCATCGCAAACAACCTGATAGACAAGAGGTGCTTTGTCGGTTGACGAAGCGCTTAAGATTCCGAATCTGACTTCTGGTGCTCGTCTCTCCAAGTGAAGAAACCTGCCAACAGCGTGCCTGAGATGCTGTGGTAGGCACAGGAGATGGCACAGGGGATGACGGTAAGGGCTGCCATCGGATTCATGGCAATCATGGCAGGCGAGGCGAAGAAGTTGCGTGCCAGCACGGTTGCCATGCCTGCATTCTGCATTCCTACCTCAATGGAGAGGGTACGCTTCTTGGCAGTGTTGAAGCCGAAAACCTTGCCTACAAGATAGCCCAGCAAATAGCCTGTTCCGTTGTGGAGCGTCACGACGCCGAGCGTCAGGGCGATAAGGCGAAGCCCGTTCGTCTTGAGTTGCGGATGAACGGTAAAGATGACGCCGCCCACAATGCAAGCCAGACAGAGAACACTGATTCCAGGCATGATGCCCTGTAAGTGCCCAAAGTGTTTCGTCCCAGAGAAGAAGTAGTTGAATAAGACGCCCAACGTCACAGGCAGCAACGTCACGAGCAGGATATTCTGGAACATGCCCCAGGCATCCACGTCAATCTCCGCGCCTGCGAGCCACAATACAAGCAATGGCGTCACAAAGGGCGAGAGGACGGTGCTGACGGTTGTCATGCCGACGCTGTATGCTACATCGCCCTTGCAGAGGAAGCTCATGATGTTGCTGCTCACGCCGCCAGGACAGCAACCGACGAGGATGATGCCTGCCGTCATGAACGAGTCGAGGTGGAAGAGCCGTGCCAGCGTGAAAGCTACGAGCGGCATGATGGTGTACTGCGCGACGGCACCGATGAGGATGTCCACGGGCCGCAATAGCAGGATGCGGAAGTCCTCGGCGGAGAGTGTGCATCCCATCGTCAACATGATGAGGCCGAGGATGACGGATGCCCGCTGTCCCTGCTGCACCCAGGCGAAGGCGTCGGGCACAAAGAAGGCAACAACGGCAATGAGGATGATGAAAGCGCTGGTATAACGTGCCAGCCAGCGGCTTATAGATAAGAGTATTGACATCAAACTTTCAATTATCAATTGTCAATTCTTAAAGTTCAATCTCTAACATTGTGAACGAATAGGCCGGCAGGGTGATGTCGGTGCGCGGCTTGATGTTGAACGCCTGCGTCACCGGAGCGATGGGGTGCTGCTCATAGTTGTTCTCCGCATCGGGAGCGCCTGTCAACAGGGTCCTTTCCGCCCACTTCGCCTTACCGAAACGGCTGATGTCCACGTGTGCCACTTTCTCCTCGGCGGTGGCGTTGCAGAGCTTGACGTAGAGGCGGCGTGTCTTGACGTTCAGCACCACGGACTGCCCGTAGTGGCTGTCCACGACGGGCTGCACCACACCGGCCTTGTCGCCCTCGAAGCGTACACAGTCGCCATAGTAGTACTGACCGCTGGATTGGCCGAACATCTGTTGCACGTAGTAGCTGCAGGTCAGGAACGGCTGCTCGTTGTCGAAGTAGATGAGGTCGGGGTTCCAGTTCGTTGCACCCTTACGGGCGAAGAGGGGAGCATAGCTCGTCATGCTGACAACGTCGGCATTGCGCTCTACGTGGAGCAGATATAGACCCTCGGCCAAAGCGGTGAGGAGCTTGGCATCCTTGCCTGCATACTCACCCAGATAGACCTTCGTCTTGCGGTCGCGAGGATAGCTGTCGTACTGACGGCTGCTCAGGAAGTAGCTGGCAGGCTCGTAGTAGTGCTCGTCGATGATGGGCATACCGAGCTCGTCGGCCAGTTTCCAACCATTATCGAGGTCGGAGTTACCTGGATGCGAGCCAGGACCTGCCGTACCCACGATGACAATCTCGGGATGTGCCTTAGTCACGCGTTCATATATATATTTGAAGCGCTCGCAGAACTCGGGCGAGATGCGTTCCTCGTTGCCCAGACCCAGATACTTCAGGCCGAAGGGTTCGGGATGTCCCTGCTCGGCACGCTTCTTGCCCCAAGTCGTTGTAACGTCGCCATTGGCCCACTCGATGAGGTCGAGCGCGTCCTGTACCCATTCGTCCATCTCGGACATCGGCACTACGTCCTGCGCCTGACCCTTCATGCCCCAGCCGCCGTTGGCTCCCTGGCAGGAGACGCCGCAAGGAAGGATGGGCAGAGGAGCCATGCCGAGGTCCTCGCAGAGTTGGAAGTACTCGTAGTAGCCGAGGCCCAATGACTGGTGGTAGCCCCAGCAGTTCTTCAGCGACTTGCGCTCGTGGCGCGGACCGATGGTGGTCTTCCAGCGGTAGGTGTCCCAGAAGCCGTCACCGCCTCCATGGACGACGCAGCCGCCTGGGAAGCGCATGAAGCGCGGCTTCAGGTCGGCCAGCGCCTGGATGAGGTCCTTGCGGAGCCCGTGACCCTTATACGTGTCCTGAGGCATGAGCGAGAGGTGGTCGATGTCAACGGCACCCTTCGTCAGCACAAGCACCTGCAGGGCAGCCGTCTTGCAGTCTGCTGTCGGTGTCAGCACCGCCTTGAACTCCTGCCAGGCCTTGCCTCCGACGTTGAACTTTGCCTCGGCCAGCAGCTTCGGGTCCTTGCCCCAGCCCTGCGGCTCCACGAGGACGATGCGTACCTGCTTCGCCTCGCCCTCCACGTTGCGGAGGAAGGCAGAGAAGTCATACTTCGCTCCGGCCTTCACGCTGATGCCGTCGAAGCCCGCGTTCTCCAGACCGATGCCCGTCCAACCGGCGTAGTCGTAGTATTCCTTCGCACGCTCCACATAGAGACGCATGTAGGTGGGGTTGTTCGCATTGAGAGGATTGTCCATGCGCGGCTCCATGCGGCCCAGGGAGTGTCCAGGACGGATGAGCTTCCATGCCGTACCGGCACCCCAACCGTCGCGTTCCGTGGGATTGTATTCGAACGAGCCGTTCTGCAGCAGCTCGGCATAGATACCGCCGTCGGCTGCATGGCTGATATCCTCGAAGAAGATACCCAGCAGTTCGTCACTAATAGGTTTGCCGCCCTTAGGCACCCGCATCGGCGCAGCAGCTTCAACATTCATCAAAGTAGCAGTCAGAACCACGACCGCCGAAGTCAAAATACGCTTCATAATGTAAGTAATGTTTATATTTTGGGTGCAAAGGTACGAAAAAAGTTGAAAAGATAAAAAAATCAAAAGTTGAAAAATTCAAAGAATTAAGGCTCCATGTCAATATTAGCCTTTGCATAGCTGCACCTGATGGCTTTCGCTAGGCTACACAGGTCGGGACCGATGCCAGCCAAGTTAAGGACAAGCTGTGCATTGCTGTAGAACCATTCTTCCTTCTCATTCTTGTAACTGACAATAATGGCAGCTGCCACTACGTCACCACCACGACCCAGCACGAAGTTGAAGTGGTCGGTATCAAACTCGAAGGTCAAGAAGTCTAACTGATTATCTTTGTTGTAGCATGGGAACTCGCCATCGCTGTTCACGATCTCTGTGCTCATGGGAGCACCGCTACCGTCAGCTTTGCGGGGGTCAAGGACAAGGTGGGCAATGTTTACCTCGTATCTGCCATTGTACTTCTGAACGGTTACGAACGTCAACTGGTCCTTACGTTGCAAACCCCAGGCCTTGACGAAATCGGCGTATGTGCGTCCTGACGAGTTGACGTACGCCACGTTGCCCCGTACAGCATTGATGCCCACGGTAATTTCGGGCAGATAGCCCTGTGAAATGATAGCAGCAAAGGGCGACCATCTCTCGCTATCAAGGGGAGCAAACTGATAGAACTGTTCCAGGCCTTGACCCGTTTCCAAAAGGGTCATTGCGTGTTCACGGAGGTATCTGAGATTGATTGTCTTGAATCTGTTCATACAGTCAAAACCATCTTCGTAACCTTCAAAGGTATGGTTACATATGGTTTTCAACTTGGAGTATGTCTTGTTTACAGCCTTTTGGAGGATACGCTGTAAGGTCTGACCATCTGTTTTGGGATTCTTAGGCGTAGTAATGATTCTTGCGATGGTCTTACCTCTACGCTGGTAGTACGTCCTGTTACCAAGTTTCCCAGTAGCACCGTACATGTCTTGATTCATTTCTGCCATAATTGTTCACATATTTAGTTCATATTCTGGTTATTGTTATATCATGACTAGCTCATATTCTGCTCATGTTCCTGTCATAGTCATCTCTTATCTTTGAAATTGGAGATGAACTGGAGAAGAATTGGAGATATATTGGAGAGGAATTGGAGATGTATTGGAGATATGTTTGAGAAGAGTTTGAGAAAAGCATAAGGTTTTCATGAGGTTTTCTTGAGGATTATCGGAGGTGAATTAGAGGAATTCCAGAGAATTATTTGAGTGGTATTGGTATTGTACCTGGGAGACTAATTAACCACATTGTCGCTCCACTTGGTAGGGAATTATAAGGTAGCTATATATTCTGCTGCGGTCATCACGGGAAGCTTTGAAGTTGAAAAGTCCTTCCCATTACGGGTAATTATGACATCAGCCTTGGCTTTGAGGGCTGTATAATACTGCATGGCATCCTCAAAATCTTTGAATTGCGAAGCCAATGAATCATCGACAGTGCGTTCGTTAGCAACTGCAACACGGGATAGTTGGCGGAAGTTTGACAAGAGATTGCGAACGCCTTCAGGGCCATGCCTACGAAGAAGGAATGAAGCGGTAGAATATGTCATCGGCGAAACGATAAGCTGCACTTGCTTATTGTATGCCATGGTGAAGAGGCGTACAGCATCGTGACAGAAAGGTTCGCGACCTTCTAACATGTCCACCACAATATTGGTGTCGAGAAACAGTCGAGTCATTTGTACTTCTCCTCTAAATATTTATTATAAGCTTCGCGGGCGTTCAAATCATCTTCGGCGATGGGTTCGCCTGCTCCAAGGAGGCTGAGCACGATATCTGGGACAGGCTTTTCGGCAACCGACTGGTTGTGCACGATGAAGCGCAAAAGGAAATTCTCGATAACAGACGTTAGGCTCAATCCTTGCTGTTGAGCATAAGCTGAAGCCTGCTGGTAAATGTTATTATTGATGGCTACCTCCATAATTGCAATTATTTATATATTTTCGATGCAAAGTTACTATTTTTCTTTGGAATATTGCAAGTTTCCAGCATTTTATTTGTGAAAGCGGACAAAAACTCCCGCGTCTTTACGACGCAGGAGCTGGGTGACATGTCTTTAGTAACTTCATATTACACATTTTCGGCTCAATGGCTCGACCTATGGTTCTATTCCTTTCAGGTAGGTCTTCAGGGCCTCGACGTATGCCTCGAACGCCTGCCGCCCTTTATCTGTGATGCGGCAGATGGTGCAGGGACGCTTGCCCTTGAAGGTTTTCTCCACAGAGATGTAGCCTGCCGCCGACAGTTTATCCACCTGCACGCTTAGGTTGCCCGCCGTAGCTCCCGTCTGCTCCTTGATGTAGGGGAACTCGGCTTCGTCGGCACTGATGAGCAGCGACATCACAGCCAGTCGCAACTCAGAATGCAGCAGGGGGTCTAATGGCTGGAATGTCATGCTACTTCTGGCGTTTAAGCATCAGGCCTGGGAGCGTCAGGCCAATGAAGGCGAAGAGGGCAACGATGATGCCAGGAACCAGTCCCTGCACCACTCCGCAATAATTGTTAATGTTGCCGGAAATGCGGGCAAACAGTATCCCTGTTACGCCGAAGGTTTCCCAGAAGAAACCTCCGATGCCACCAATGATACCGCACCATACCAGCCAACGGCTCTTGAGGATATAACCAGTAATGGTCACACACATGCCCATCAGCAACAAGATGGTTCTGAAAGGCTGAATCATGAGTCTGACGGCGACATCGTAGGACTCTGTACGAGCCACCAGAAGGTCGAATAAGTTGGCAAATACGAAGAACGAGAGGGCAAAAATGGCGAAAGTGACCCACGTCTTTGCCACCATCGTACCAAAGAGACTGGTTGGAGTGGGAGCTTGATTCCGTCTCGCGTAGCGCGTGAAACCATATATAATAAGTGGTAACGCAAAATACAGTAGATAAAAGGCGGTATTACTTGTCAAGAGCATGCCGATACCAATTATCAGTGCAACTCCCATAGTGCAAAGACCTGCCACATAAAGCGACAATCCCACATTCTTTGATACGGCCTTGCGGCTCTGTGCTATCTGTTCGGTAATGATTTCCAGACTGCGTTCTGCAGTCAGATTGCTGTTTTCTTCCATGATAAAGAACTCATTTTTACTTTAAACATTTCATTTTCAATTCTCTCTTCGCCCCTCCTTCCTCCTGCAGTAAGGTCGGAAAAGGCGGTGCTTTACCGGTTTCGCTCTGCAAAGGTAAACAAGTTTATATTATAAACCAAATTATTTTGTAGAAATTTTCACTTCCATGTGTGATTTTTTATATTTTATTGTTTTTTTCGCTTTAATTCTTCATTCTTCATTATTATTGTTTCATTTTTTTGTATCTTTGTACGCAAAATGGCGGCCTTACGGCCTAAATGGTAAATGACAAATGGTAAATGAGAACTCTCAATTCTCAATTTTTAATTCTTAATTTTTAATTTAATAACTTCTATGGCTCAGGCAGCGTTGACACCAATGATGAAACAGTTCTATGACCTCAAGGCGAAGCACCCTGAGGCGTTGTTGCTGTTCCGTTGCGGTGACTTCTACGAGACGTATGCCGAGGATGCGGTCATCGCCTCCGAGATACTGGGCATCACCCTGACGCATCGCAACAATGGCAAGAATCCTGCTGCTCAGAGTCTCGCAATGGCGGGCTTCCCCTATCATGCCCTCGACACGTATCTGCCTAAACTCGTCAGGGCCGGCAAGCGCGTCGCCATCTGCGACCAGTTGGAAGACCCGAAGCTGACAAAGAAGCTCGTCAAGCGCGGCATCACTGAACTGGTGACTCCAGGCATCGCGATGTCCGACAACATACTCAACCACAAGGAGAACAACTTCCTCTGCGCCATCCATTTCGGCAAGCAGGCCTGCGGTATGTCGTTCCTCGATATCAGTACGGGCGAGTTCCTCGTCACGGAGGGTACGACCGAATACATCGCGGGCCTCATGTCCTCCTTCGCTCCGAAGGAAGTGCTGTACGAGCGCGGCAAGCGGGCAATGTTCGAGGCAAGCTTCGGCTCGCGCTACGTCACCTTCGAACTGGACGACTGGGCCTTCACGGAACAGACGGCGCGGCAGAAGCTGTTGCGCCACTTCGAGGTGGCGAACCTCAAGGGTTTCGGCGTGGAGCACATGCCAAGCGGCATCGTGGCAGCGGGTGTTATTCTGCAATACATGGAGATGACGGAGCACCAGCAGTTGGGGCACATCACGGCCTTGCGCCGCATAGAGGAGGACCGCTACGTCAGGCTCGACAAGTTCACCGTCAGGAACCTCGAACTGGTGGGCACTATGAACGATGGTGGTATCTCGCTCCTCGACGTCATCGACAAGACCGTTACGCCGATGGGTGCCCGCATGCTGCACCGTTGGATGTTGTTCCCCCTCAAGGACCCCGTGCAGATCGGAAAGCGTCAGGATGTGGTCGATAGCTTCTTCCGCAATCCCGACATGCGGGATACCGTACTGGAGCAGTTGCAGACGGTAGGCGACCTGGAGCGCATCATCTCGAAGGTCAGTGCCCGACGCGTATCGCCCCGCGACATCGTACAGCTACGCATCGCCTTGCAGGCCGTGGAACCCATCAAGCAGACCTGCCTGAATGCCGAGGACGGTACGCTGCGCGAGATTGGTGAGCAGTTGGACCTCTGTGCCGACATACGTGACCGCATTATCCGCGAGGTGCGTCCCGACCCGCCTTTGCAGGTTGCAGCAGGCGGCGTCTTCATGGACGGCGTCAATGCCGAGCTCGACGACCTGCGCCATATCGCCTATCAGGGCAAGGGCTATCTGTTGGAGATGCAGCAGCGCGAGATAGAGGCTACTGGCATCCAGAGCCTCAAGATTGGTTACAACAATGTCTTTGGCTACTACTTAGAGGTGCGCAATACCTATCGCAACCAGGTGCCAGCCGACTGGATTCGCAAGCAGACCATCACCCAGGCAGAGCGCTATATCACTCAGGAGCTCAAGGAGTACGAGGACAAAATCATGGGCGCCCAGGAGCGCATCCTTGCCCTTGAGGCCCAGCTCTTCGACCAACTCATCACGGCACTTGCCGAGTTCGTCACTCCTATTCAGAAAGATGCTGCACTCCTTGCCCAGCTGGACTGCCTCCTCTCCTTCGCCCAAAGCGCACAGGAGAACCGCTACATACGTCCCATCGTGGATGACAGTGACGTCATCGATATTCATGGCGGCAGGCATCCGGTCATCGAGAAGCAGTTGCCCGTTGGGGAACGCTACATCGCGAACGATGTCTTCCTCGACACCCAGACGCAACAGATTATCATCATCACTGGTCCGAATATGGCGGGTAAGAGTGCCTTGCTCCGTCAAACGGCCCTCATCACCCTCTTGGCTCAGATGGGAAGCTTCGTGCCGGCTGAGAGTGCGCGAATCGGTTACGTTGACAAGATCTTTACGCGCGTCGGGGCAAGCGACAATATCAGCATCGGCGAGAGTACCTTCATGGTCGAGATGAACGAGGCAGCAGGTATCTTGAACAACCTCTCCGAGCGCAGCCTTGTGCTCTTCGACGAACTGGGACGCGGCACGAGTACCTACGACGGCATCTCCATCGCTTGGGCGATAGTCGAGTACATCCACGAGAATACCCGCGGGCATGCCCGTACACTCTTCGCCACGCACTACCACGAGCTGAACGAGATGGAACGCTCCTTCCCGCGCATCAAGAACTTCAACGTCAGCGTGAAGGAGGTCGATGGGAAGGTCATCTTCCTCAGAAAGCTGGAACGTGGTGGTTCGGAGCATAGCTTCGGTATCCATGTGGCAAAGCTGGCAGGTATGCCAAGGGCGATTGTGGCAAGGGCAAATGTGATTCTTGGGGAACTGGAAGGCTCTGTGAACCATAAGAACCTGGGCGGTAAGATTAAGACAGATCAAGGCGCAGACAGTGGCGTGCAGTTGAACTTCTTCCAGCTCGACGACCCTGTGCTCTGTCAGATTCGTGACGAAATAATTGGTCTCGACATCAATAACCTGACGCCCTTCGAGGCACTCAGCAAGTTGAACGATATAAAGAAATTGGTGAATGGAAGATAGGATTCAGAAGGCCGTGGAGCTTTTCATGCAGGGTTATGGCTGCTGCCAGAGTGTCGTTTGTGCCTTTGCGGACATGTATGGTTTGGACGAAGAGATGGCTTTAAGAATAGCGGCAGGTTTCGGCGGCGGCGTGGGAAGAATGCGCTTGATGTGCGGCACTTGCTCGGCTTTGGTCATCCTTGCCGGCTTGGAGAAGGGACAGACGCGCGGCGAAGACAGCGAAGGCAAGAAGGCCTGCTATCAGCTCGTCCGTCAGCTTCTCGATACCTTCAAGCAGCGCAATGGCAGCATCATTTGTGCCGAGCTGTTGCAGATGAACGGCGTCAAAGCGGAGACAAACACCTCGCAGCCCGACGAACGCAACGCCGAATACTATCGTGTCCGGCCCTGTGCCCGCAAGGTCGAGAGCGCGGCCCGTGTCTTTGCAGAATATCTGGATAGTCAGAACACATAATATAATAAGGTATATGAAAAAACAACTATTATTAGCAGCCATGATGCTATGCGCTCTTGTCTGCAACGCGCAACAGACAGTCGGCAAACTTATCGACCATCATTTGAATAGGCCCTGGCGGGAATCTGTTTGGATAAGCGCCAAGGATGCGCAAGTCGTCACGGGACAAGTGCACGATGGCACAAGGGCGGCTGACGGCGCAAGCTGGTTCGTCAGCAATCCCCGCAATGCAAAGAAGGTCAGGCAGGCCGTTTGGGTCACCTCCGGACTTGGCACTTACGAGCTTTACATCAATGGTCAGCTGGTCGGCAACGAGGTCTTGAAGCCCGGCTTCACGCACTACGAGAAGACGAAATACGCTTTTGCCTACGACATCACAAAGGCTTTCAACAAGGGCGCAGGACAGGAAAACAACCTCGCTGTGCAGGTGGTGCCGGGCTGGTGGGCAGACAAGATTGTCACCCCGGGCGGTCACGACGGCATGATTGGCAAGAAGGTGGCGTTCAGAGGCGTGCTCTGGTTGACCTACGCGGACGGTTCTGAGGAATGCTTTCCCACGAACCTGACGGACTGGAAAGCTGGTGTGGCGGGTCCTGTGACCCACGCCGCCATCTTCGACGGCGAGGACTATGATGCCCGTCTGCCGCAAGGGTGGGAGAGTGCGGCACGCTTCTCCGTGCCTGAACTCAACGAGGAGTTCCCTGACCCCGACCCTACGGACCCTGAAGATGTTAGAGGTGTCTGGCCTACCGACGGCGCAGAGATTTATCATCGCTACGACCTTGCTCTTTCTCCCATCAAGGCCTACACTTGGAAAGGCACGACGGGCGCAACCGACGACCAGTACGGCAAGATAAACATCGTCACGGAGTTCGCTCCGGGAAAGCCCATGACGGTTCGTCCGGGCGAGACCCTCGTGGTGGATTTCGGTCAGAACGCTTCCGCAGTACCCTCCTTCGAGTTCAAGGCAAAGGAAGGTACCGTGCTGACTTGCCTGCCCAGCGAGCTTCTGAACGATGGCAACGGTGCAAAGAGTCGCGGTATGGACGGACCTGAAGGCAGTACGCACCGCCTCAACCTCCGCATCCCGGACAGCGGAATGCAACTTCACTACACGTTTGGACATCGCGACGGCACTTGTCTGGCTAAAGACGGCTTTGTCTCCTTCATCCCTCGCAGCACCTTCTTCGGCTATCGCTTCGTGTCGATAACGGCAACGGACGAGGTCACAATACGCTCCATCAAGTCCGTTCCCGTGACTTCCATCACGAAGGAAATGGAGACAGGGCACATCGAGACGGGCAACGAGGACATTAATAAACTCATCTCTAACACGCTCTGGGGACAGCGCTCGAACTATCTGTCCGTGCCTACCGACTGCCCGCAGCGCAACGAGCGTTTAGGTTGGACAGCCGACACACAGGTCTTCACCGAGACCGGCACCTTCTTCGCCAACACCGACCGCTTCTTCCATAAGTGGATGCGCGACATGAGGGACACCCAGTCGCCCACGGGAGCCTTCCCCGGTGTTGCACCTCTGGCACAGTACGGAGCAGGCGACGGCAAGGGCAACGGCGACATGATGCGCGTCGGCTGGGCAGATGCAGGCATCATCGTGCCTTGGACCATCTGGAAGCAATTTGGAGATAAAGCTATCGTGGAGGATAACTGGAATGCGATGAACCACTTCCTTGACCACATCCACAAAACGAAGTACGAGCATACAGCAATGACCTCCGAGAACGGCAACTACCAGTGGGCCGACTGGTTAAGCTACGAGCCGCTGGAGAGTTGCAGCGGTCGGAGTCACGAGAACGGTCAGCCGAAGCCCGAGACGATTGTGTATTGGAACTACCTCAGCGCGTCCTATTGGGCCATCGATGCTGCCATGATGCTCGACATGGCGCGAGTCGTTGACGATCTCAATATCGGTTATCACGAGGAGATACTCGCTGAGGCGAAGGACTACCTCCGTGAGAAGTTCCTCAATGCCGACGGCTCCTTCAAGCTCGACATCCTCAACACGATGCAGACACCGGCACTCTTCGCCCTCAAGAACAACCTGCTAGAAGGTCAGGCGAAGGCCAACATGATTGCCCGCTTGAAAGAGAACTTCCGCCAGCACGACAACTGCCTTCAGACAGGTTTCCTCGGCACAAGCATCCTCATGCAGACCCTCACCGACAACGGTATGCAGGACATCGCCTACGAACTCCTCTTCCAGCACAAGAACCCGTCGTGGCTTTACTCCGTAGATAACGGGGCGACGACGATTTGGGAGCGTTGGAACTCGTACACCGTGACCGAGGGCATGGGTCCGCGCGGCATGAACAGCTTCAATCACTATGCTTACGGATGCGTCTGCCAATGGCTTTGGGAGACGGCCGCAGGCATCGCTGCCGACCCGAAGGAACCTGGCTTCAAGCACATCATCATGAAGCCCGTACCTGACAAGAGGCTGGGCCACCTCAAGGCGGAGTACAAGTCGGCAGCCGGCACCATCAAGAGCGCTTGGCAATACAAGGGCGACCAATGGATATGGACCTTCACCGTTCCTAAAGGCGCCACAGCCACCGTCACCCTCCCCGGCGAAACAACCTCGAAGGAATACAAGGCCGGGACTTATACCGTAAAACAATAAAGATGTCATTTTTTAACCACGGATTGAACGGATTAAACGGATTTATTTTTAACTACGAATTACACGAATTGCACGAATTCTTCATTGCTATTGATTCAGGGCGTAGCCAATTCGTGTAATTCGTGTAATTCGTGGTTAAATATATAATAAGGTATAGAGATGCGTTTGTTTTTCCTTCTGCTGCTGTTCATCGTGCCTTTTGGAG
>JAILRU010000082.1 GCA_024697945.1 Bacteroidaceae bacterium | reverse complement strand
CCGTTGGAGGCGGGGAAGGAGGTGATCAAGGCTGCTAAGAGCGGCGAAATGGACCAGTTGATACAGGAGGCTGTCACGATGGGTATGGAGGCGGGCAAGAGTATTCTGCTTGCTGTTGTCATTGCTGTGTTAGGGCGCTATGCCATCAGGTTCATCAACAGGGTGGTGGCCCGGATGCTGGAGCGCAGGAATGTGGAACCTACGGTGCAAACGTTCCTGAAGAGCTTTGTCAATATCCTGCTCATCATTCTGCTTATTATCACCGTGATAGGTACGTTGGGTGTGAACACCACGAGCCTGGCAGCTCTTTTGGCATCGGCAGGTCTGGCTGTCGGTATGGCATTGAGCGGGAACATGCAGAACCTGGCAGGCGGACTCATCCTGCTGTTCTTCAAGCCCTACAAGGTGGGTGATTTCATTGAGGCTCAGGGTGTGAGTGGTACGGTGAAGGCCATACAGATTTTCCATACCATCCTGACTACCCCCGACAACAAGGTGCTGTTCATTCCCAACGGTCCGCTCTCGAGTGGCAACGTGGTGAACTATAGCCAGAATGGGACTCGCCGTGTGGATTTCACTATCAGCGTGGAGTATGGCACTGATGTGGAAAAGGTGAAGCAAGTGACATTGGAACTCCTCCAGAGCGACAGCCGCATCCTGCAGGAGCCAGCTCCTTTCATCGCTGTCAGTGCCTTGGCTGACAGCAGCGTGAATTTCACACTTCGTGTCTGGGTGAATGTTGCGGACTATTGGGGCGTTTACTTCGATACGAACGAGCGTATCTATGGTGAGTACAACAAGCAGGGAATTAAGTTCCCATTTCCACAGATACAGATACACCAATAGACCCCCTCTAACTCCCCCGTAATGGGGAGAAATTTAGGGAGTTTAAAAGTTTAAGAGTTTAAAAGTTTAAAGTTTAGAGTTAAGAGAAGTTCTTGGATGCTTTAGCACCAAGGCGCAATGTTAGTTGCGGAGAAAGGAGTTAAAGAAGTTAAAGGGAGTTAAAGGGGAGTTAAAGGGAAGTTAAATAGGAAGTTAAATAGGAAGTTAAAATATAATGGAAGGTTATATTCAAAAACAGTTTGAGGGCAGGACGAAGCGGTTTGTGCAGACTCTGACGCTGGGGTCTGATGAGGAGGCCCGGAAGGAATACATCAAATGGCACTCGGCTGAGTACAACTGGAAGGAGATTCGTGATGGCATACGGCAGGTGGGTATCCTGGAGATGGAGATCTACATCTTAGGCAATCTGCTGGTCATGATAGTGGATGCTCCTGCTGACTTTAAATGGGACGAAGCGATGAAGCGACTCGCCACCTTGCCTCGACAGGCTGAATGGGAGGCTTTTGTCAGCCAGTTCCAGGGGTGCAGCGCAGATGCTACCAGCGATGAGAAGTGGCAAATGATGGAGAGGATGTTTTATTTATATAATTGAAAATTGAAAATTGAAAATTGATAATTAATAATTGATAATTATGAATTAGATGAAGAAGGTTTTTGTGAGTGGATGCTATGACTTGCTGCATAGCGGACATGTGGAGTTTTTTCGGCAGGCGGCTCAGTATGGCGACCTGTATGTTGGTATCGGTTCGGATGCCACGATATTGAAGTACAAGAATCACCGTACCCTGTACTCCGAGAAGGAGCGCCTCTTCATGGTACAAAGCATACGCTATGTCAAGGAGGCTTTCATCAATCAGGGTAGCGGCATCATGGACTTTGTGCCTACAGTGGAGGCATTGAAGCCTGACCGTTTCGTGGTGAATGCTGACGGGGCAAGCGAGGAGAAGCGTCGTTTCTGCGAAGAACGCGGCATAGAGTACATCGTGCTGGAACGTACTCCTGCCGAAGGTCTCGATGCCCGCAGCAGTACAAACCTGAAGGCACAGATATGTCAGATTCCTACGCGACTGGACCTTGCCGGTACTTGGATTGACCAGCCCTACGTCAGCTGTTTTGCTCCCGGATGGGCACTCACGATTTCCCTCGTGCCTGATTTTGAGATAGGTGACCGTTGTGGTCTCTCTACCTCAACACGCAAGCAGATTCAGAGCATCTGGCCCATCAAACTGCCTGAGATGGATGCCGAGATGCTCGCCAAACTGGTGTTCTGCTTCGAGAACGACCCTGAGCGGAGTGACGGTATCATCTCCGGAGCACAGGATGCCATCGGCATTTGTGTGCCGGGTCTTTGCCGTCATTATTACGATGCCCACTACTGGCCGGAAAAGATAGAGCAATGTCAGGACGAGAAGGTGCTCAGTTGGTTGGAAAGCCATCTGTGTCTCGTGCCGATGTTCCCCCGTAGGCCTGGTTGTTCGGTGGTTGAGGGTAAGGACATCACGGAACCGAAGGTAAGGGCTCTTGCCAAGGCTGCAGACGACTGTTGGGATGCCATCATGCGCACTGACTTGCAGGCATTCGCTGCTGCATACAAGGCTTCGTTCGAAGCACAGGTTGCGATTTTCCCGGCTATGATTCAGCCTGGCGTACAGGACTACATCGACCGATATTCAGCTATGGAAGGTGTATTGGCATGGAAGATGCCTGGTGCAGGTGGAGGCGGGTATCTGGCGCTGGTACTTGACAATGCTGAGACTTTCTGCCAGGATCACGAAGAAGCGATCAAGCTGACGATAAGAAGGGAATAACAATTCACAATTCATAATTCACAATTCATAATTCATAATTCTTTGATTCTTTAGAACAAAGGCGCGATTATAGTCGCGGAACACAATTCATAATTCACAATTCACAATTCATAATTCACAATTCATAATTCATAATTCATAATTCATAATTCACAATTCACAATTCTTTGATCCTTTAGGACAAAGGCGCGATTGTAGTCGCGGAACACAATTCACAATTCATAATTCATAATTCACAATTCACAATTCACAATTCATAATTCATTTAAGTTTCGGGAGTTATAAAATGAAGTTAAAATGGGAGTTAAATGGACTAATATACTTTTTGTTTTTTTTGATTTTTAACCTGTTTGCTTTTCCGGGGTTGGCAGAGGGGTGGCCTGCTGATTATGAGGGGGTGATGCTGCAGGGTTTCTACTGGGATTCGTACAAGGAGACTTCTTGGACGAAGCTGCAGGCTCAGGCGGATGAGATAGCGCCTTACTTTCAGTTGGTTTGGGTGCCGCAGAGCGGTTGGTGCAATACGGACTACAACATGATGGGCTATACGCCTGTCTATTATTTCAACCAGAAGAGTTCCTTCGGTTCCGAAGCCCAGCTGCGAAGCATGATTGCCGCCTTCCGCGAAAGAGGTACGGGCATCATTGCCGATGTGGTCATCAATCATCGCAAAAACCTGGGTCAGAACGGTTCGTGGGTGGACTATCCTGCCGAGACCTACAACGGACTGACCTACCAGATGCACTCAACTGACATCTGTCGCAATGATGACGGAGGGTCAACGTTGGGATGGGCCAACAGTAATGGTCTCTCGCTGTCGCAGAACGATGATACGGGTGAAGACTGGAGCGGCTGTCGTGACCTCGACCATAAGAGCAGCAACGTGCAGGCATGCATCAAGGCGTACCTCAAGTTCCTCCTTGAGGATATCGGCTATACGGGTTTCCGATATGATATGGTCAAAGGCTTCTATGCCTATTTCATCGCTGACTACAACACCAGTGCAAAGCCTGCCTTCAGCGTAGGAGAGTTCTGGGACAGCACCAACAAAATCAAGGAATGGGTCAACAACAGCAAGGGTTACGTCTCGGACGTGCCTACGAGTGCAGCTTTCGACTTTCAGTTCCGCTATCGTATGCGCGATGCCATCAACAATCGTGACTGGCGTCACCTGGGTTATGACGAGAAGCCGCTCTCTGCCGACAGCTACTACAAGCGATATGCTGTCACCTTCGTGGAGAACCACGATACGGAGAAACGCAGTAATGGTGATGAGCAAGACCCCATCCGAAGGGACACCCTCGCTGCCAACGCCTATCTGATGGCTATGCCAGGTACGCCCTGCGTGTTCTACACCCATTGGCGCGACTGCAAATACGCCATCAAGCAGATGATTACGGCCCGCAGGCTGGCAGGCATCACCAATACTTCGGACAGCCAACAGAAAGCCAGTACGCAGAACTACTATGCCGCAGCCACCACAGGACAGAACGCCACATTGCTCTGCGTTGTCGGGAACACGCCTAAGAGCTACAATGCCAACAGGGCTCAGTACACAGAGATTCTCTCTGGAAAAGGTTATCGGTACCTCTTGAGCAGAAACGCCAATACCGTTTGGATGGATGTCCCAGACGGTACCTACGAAGCACCTATTGGCGTCACTCTGACAGCTGTCAGCAATCTGTCCGATGTCTGTATCGTATATACGACAGACGGCTCTGTGCCAACTGCAGACAGTCCCCAGCTATCCAGCGGAGCCACCCTGAGCATCGAATCATCGTGTACCCTTACTGCAGGTATTCTCTCGAACGGGAATGTGTCTGGCATTCAGAGGCGAGCGTACAAGGTTTTCGAGCCATACGACATCGCGCTTTATGTGCGCTCAGATGTTGCGTGGAGCAACATGACTTTCTACGTTTGGGACTGCAACGACAAGCAGTTGAACGGGAACTGGCCGGGCAAACGCATCACAACGACTGAGAGCATCCTGGGCAAGCGTTGGTATTGTCAGACGTACCGTATCACATCGCCCGATTACTACATCAATCTCGTAGTGAGCAACACATCAGGCAACAAGCAGACTGTGGATGTAACGGGCCTTCGTACAGACAGTTATCTGTGTGTCACCAATGCGCAAGACGCAGGAAAGTACGTTGTGGAAGACCAAACGGCAGATGTTGCAACAGGAGTTGATACAGTTCAAAATGAAAAGTTAAAAGTGAAAAGTGAAAAATGCATGATTCAAGGTAATGGTATCTTTGATCTTTGGGGGCGTCAAATTGGGAATGGTAAATCGTTAGATCATAAATCAAAAAGGGGGATTGTCATTGAGAATGGCAGGAAAGTGGGGTATTAAAAAGTGAAAAGTGAAAAGTGAAAAGTGAAAAATTATTGGTTATAGGTTATGGGTTATGGGTTATAGGTTATGGTTGAAAAAATGAAAAAGATAGTTATTCTGGACGGATATACGGCTAATCCGGGGGATTTGTCATGGGACGGGCTTAGGGAACTTGGTGATGTTACGGTATATGACAGGACAGTGCCTGAGGACTTGATTAGTCGTGCACGAGATGCCGAGGTGCTGCTCACGAACAAGGTCATCATCGATGCCAACGCTATGGCTGCCTTGCCACAGCTGCGCTACATCGGAGTCCTGGCAACGGGCTACAATGTGGTTGACGTTACGGAGGCCCATCGCAGAGGCATTGTTGTAACCAACATTCCTGCCTACAGCACGATGTCTGTGGCTCAGATGGTTATGGCACACTTGCTGAACATCACGAATCAGGTGGCTCTCCATGCCGATGCCGTCAGGAAAGGCGAATGGGAAAAGAGTCCTGACTTCAGCCTTACCAAAGCTTCCCTCATTGAATTGGATGGTCTCACCTTTGGTATTGTGGGACTTGGCAATATAGGCATGCAAGTGGCACGTATGGCACAGGCAATGGGCATGCAGGTGATGGCGGTGAGCAGTAAGTCGGAGGAGATGCTCCAGTCATTTGGAATACGTAAGGCAAGGGACTATGAACAGTTGTTCAGCGAAGCAGATGTGGTGAGTCTGCATTGTCCCCTGACGGATGAGACGCATCATCTGGTAAATAGTGAACGTCTTGCCCTGATGAAACAGACAGCGATTCTCATCAATACAGGTCGCGGGCCGCTTCTCGATGAACATGCTGTAGCTGATGCCCTTAAGTCAGGAAGACTCTATGGCGTTGGTGTTGATGTGTTGACAGAAGAGCCGCCTCGCAAGGGCAGTCCTCTCATAGGTGCCCCTCGTTGCCACATTACGCCTCACATCGCCTGGGCCTCTGCAGCAGCACGCCGCCGTCTCATCGACATTGCCACCGAGAATGTGGCTGCTTTTTTGAGAGGAGAAGCGCTGAACCGAATTTAATTGATAATTGATAAATGGCTAATGGCTAATGGCTAATGGCTAATGGCTAATGGCTAAGGGTTAAGGGTTACTGAAGTTTCTGAAGTTAAAGTGGAAATAAAAATGGAAGTAAAAGAGGACTGTGTCGATGACACAGTCCTCTAAGAACTTTTTTGCTCGTCTCTGTTGTTTATTCTGCAGCGGGAGCTTCTGCGCAAGTGCAGGTGTCGCATGCGCAAGTGTCGCAAGCGCAAGTATCTTCAACGCAAACTGCCTCTTCAACAGCAACGCTATCGCTATCACAGCAAGAACCCTGCTCAGTCTTCTGACCACAAGATGCGAAAGATACAGCTACAACAGCTGCGAACAAAAATGCTAACTTTTTCATTTTTTTTGTGCTTTTAAAACTTGTAAAACAATCAATTGCTTATTAAAACGCTGCAAAGGTACGACGATTTTCTGAATTACATGCAATTTTTATGAACTTTTTTTCATATTTTTTTATTAATTTTTCTTAAGTACTTGATATTCAATAGTGGCATTTCTTATCTTTTCTTAATAAATTTGGCAATTTTAGAAAAAAATAGTAATTTTGCCGCATGAATGTCCTAAAAGGGAAGAAAGCGGTCTATTATACTCTCGGGTGTAAGTTGAACTTTGCCGAGACGAGTACCATCGAGCAGCAAATGAAAGTTGCGGGGGTGGAGACCATCAGTAAGGGAGGAGTTGCGGACATTTGTATCGTGAACACCTGCAGCGTCACAGAGGTGGCGGACAGCAAGAGCAGGCAAGCTATCAGTAGGCTCAGGCGCAGGCATCCAGGAGCTATGATGGTGGTGACGGGGTGCTACAGACCCCCTCTAACTCCCCCGTCAAGGGGAGAAAACTATCTCTTCGTGGATGGGAAGCAGAAGGGGGACATCCCCAAGCTGATTGAAGCAGCCATGAGGACCTTCTCTAACTCCTCCTTAAGGGAGGAGGACAGGGTTTCCCTCTCGCTAAAGGATGGTGGTGGTGTGTCTTTTGTTCCTGCCTGTGCTTGTGGCGAGCGTACGCGTTACTTCCTGAAAGTACAGGACGGCTGTGACTACTTTTGCACCTATTGCACCATTCCCTATGCCAGGGGACGCAGTCGCAATGGCAGCATCGCCTCGCTTGTGAAGCAGGCAGAGGAGGCAGCAGGGCAGGGAGGTAAGGAGATTGTCCTGACGGGTGTCAACATCGGTGATTTCGGTAAGACGACAGGTGAGAAGTTCATTGACCTGCTTCGGGCCCTCGACAAGGTGGAGGGTATAGAGCGTTACCGCATCAGCAGCATAGAGCCCAACCTGCTTACGGAGGAGATAATCCGCTTCTGTGCTGAAAGCCGTGCCTTCATGCCACACTTCCACATCCCCCTGCAGAGCGGGAGCGATGAAGTGCTCCGTCTGATGCACCGTCGCTACGACACAAAGTTCTTCGCAGGGAAGATAGAGGAAGTACGTCGATACATCCCCGATGCGTTCATCGGTGTTGATGTCATCGTAGGCATGCGAGGCGAGACAGATGAACTGTTTTCCCAGGCCCGTGCCTTCATGGAGGCTCTGCCTGTAAGCCAGTACCATGTGTTCAGTTACAGTGAGCGTCCGGGTACAAAGGCGTTAGAGATACCAGGCATTGTGTCGCCCGAAAAGAAACATGAGCGTAGTCAGCAGATTCTCTCCCTGAGTAAAGAGAAACTACGTACACATTATAATATATATATAGGGCAGACGCGTCCGGTCATGCTTGAGCATAGCCGAGAGGTCGGAGTCTTCCATGGCTTTACAGACAATTATATTAGGGTGGAAATAAATTCAAAATTCAAAATTAATTCGTTTAGGGCTTTTGACAACACTATTGTAAATGTTCGTTTAGGCGGATGGAATGAGAAGGGAGATGCGCTGGCGGGGGATTTGATAATTGAAAATTGAAAATTGAAAATTGATAATTGAAAATTAGTATTGTCATACTCAATTGGAATGGTGCTAGGATGTTGCGGCGGTTCCTGCCTTCTGTTATCGAGCATTCGCCCGAGGCGGAGGTTATTGTGGCTGACAATGGTAGTACGGACGATTCCCTTAGCGTACTTGCGGAGCAGTTCCCCGACATCCGTACGATAGTATTCGACCGCAACTATGGCTTTGCAGAAGGCTATAACCGAGCCATAGCTCAGGTGGATGGCGACTTGTGCCTTCTGCTCAATAGTGATGTCCGTGTGGAAGCAGGATGGCTCAAGCCCATGCTCGACTACATGGAGCGTCATCCGGAGGTAGCTGCCTGTCAGCCGAAGGTGCGCCAAGAGAGTGCGCCCGATATGTTGGAATATGCAGGTGCCTGTGGCGGCTATATCGGACGACTGGGTTTCCCCTTCTGCAGGGGACGCATCCTGGGTACGGTGGAACGTGATGAAGGGCAGTACGACAGTATTGCTTCTGTGGCATGGGCCACGGGAGCAGCCTTGCTCATACGACGCAATGTCTATTTGGAGGCAGGCGGACTGGATGCCCGTTTCTTTGCGCATCAGGAGGAGATTGACCTTTGCTGGCGTCTGCGCAGCCGAGGCTATGGCATTGTCTGCATTCCGCAGAGTGTCATATACCATGTGGGTGGTGGCACCCTGCCGAAGGAAAGTCCCCGCAAGGCCTACCTCAACTTCCGTAACAATCTGTTGCTTCTCTTCAAGAATTTGCCGGAGAAAAACTTCTGTAGTGTCATGCACTGGCGTCGTCTGTTCGATGCAGCAGCAGCGTTGCATTTCCTCGTGGGTGGTCATTGGGCTGCCTGTTGGGCTGTGCTTCGTGCACACTACGACTTCCACCGTATGCGTAAGGACTTCAAGGCAGACAGAGACCGTAACCTGGCTGCAACAGTCGTTCCTGCGGACCAGATACTCAGTCCGTTTAACTTGCTATGGCAGTATTATGCCAGACGAAGGCATACATTCGACATGCTACCGCATGGAGGGAGTTAAGAGTTGAGAGTTGAGAGTTAAGAGTTGAGAGTTGAGAGTTAAGAGTTAAGAGTTAAGAATTAAGAATTAAGAGTTAAGAGTTGAGAGTTAAGAGTTAAGAGTTAATAATTAAGAGTTATATATAGATGAAAGTTAGATTTTTATTGCTATTGATGCTTTTTGCAGGGACTGCTTCGGGCCATGAGGCTTGGACATTGCAGGACTGTCTGGACTATGCGTTGGAGCATAACATCCAGGTGCAGAAGAACCGCATCAGCGAAGAGCGAGGCGAGGTAAGCCTCTGGCAGGACAAGGGGGCCCTCTTCCCCAGTCTAAGCTTCAGTACAGGCCACAGTGTAGGCTATCGTCCTTTCACCGAGGTAATGGCTGTGGTGCAGGGAGACCAGGTGACCAGCACCAGAAGTAACGTCACCTATCAGGGCTCCTACGGCCTGAATGCCAACGTTACCCTATGGAATGGCGGCATCAACTACAAGAACATCAAGGAACAGGCGCTGCAGAACCGCATCACCGCCCTTACGACAGAGCAGAGCGAGCTCACCATCCAGGAGCAGATAGCAAAGCTCTATGTGCAAATCATGTACACCAAGGAGGCAAAGAAGGTCAACGAGCAGCTTCTCGGGACTGCCCAGAGTCAGTACGACCGAGGTGTGGAGATGATGAAGCAGGGACAGATGGCAAGGGCAGATGTCGTACAGCTTGAAGCCCAGCTCAGCAGCGCCCAGTATTCCCTCACCAACAGTGAGACGTTGCTTTCCAACTACAAGCGTCAGCTCAAGGCTCTCCTTGAACTCGACCTCAACACGCCTTTTGATGTGGCAGGCAACATCCCTACTGATGAGCAGGTTTTGGCACTCGTGCCCAGTGCTCAGGAGGCCTATGCCAAGGCCTTGGAAGCACGTCCGGAGATAAAGAGTGCCGAGCTCAGCATCGAGGCAGCCGACATGCAGCTCGACATCGCCAAGCGAGGCTTCCTGCCGACAATCGGTGTCAGTGCAAGCCTCGGCAGTAATCATTCGAGCGGTAGCAAGAACGGGTGGGGCGAGCAGATGAAGACCAACCTGAACATGAGTGCAGGCGTCAACTTCAGCGTTCCCATCTTCGACAACCGTCGCAACATGTCGAACGTCAAGACCGCCAAGCTGCAACAGCTCTCCTCCAAGCTCGACCTGCAGGACAAGAAGAACACCCTCTCCAGCACCATCGAGCAGTACTGGCTAGATGCCAACAACGGTCAGCAGAACTACATTGCTGCCAAGAGCCGAGTCAAGAGTCAGGAGGCAAGCTACGAGTTGCTGAACGAGCAGTTCCAGAACGGGCTGAAGAATACCGTGGATGTGTTGCAGGGCCGCGACAACGTGATAAGTGCCGAGCAGGACATGCTGCAGAGCAAGTACACGGCGCTCCTCAACATACAACTGCTCAAGTTCTACACGGGAGAGAAGATTGAGTTATAGACCCCTCCCGACCTCCCCCGAAGGGGAGGAGAATAAAGAAATACTACATTATATATTATATAAGATGAGAAAACATATATTATTCATTAAGGCAGCAATACTGGTAGTCGCAGTATCCATTATGGGCAGTTGCCAAAAGAAGATTGACTTCACCTATACCGAGGTTGAAGCCGCGATACAGGACGTTACCACAAGCGTGACTGCAACTGGTACCATCGAACCCGTAACGAGTGTGGATGTCGGCACCCAAGTGAGTGGCATCGTGAGCAGGCTCTATGTCGATTACAATAGCGTTGTCAAGGCAGGTGACATCATTGCCGAGCTTGACCGCACCAACCTCATGAGTGAGCTTAGCAGTGCACAGGCGAACCTGAAGAGTGCACAGAGTGAATTCGACTATCAGAAGACCAACTATGAACGCTTCAAGGCTCTCTACGATAAAGGCCTCATCTCTGCCAATGATTACGAGCAGGCCCGTCTCTCCTTCATAAAGGCAGAGCAGACAGTGACGCATCAGAAGGAGAGTGTGAAGAAGGCACAGACCAACCTGGGCTATGCCACCATCACCAGTCCCATCGATGGCGTAGTGCTGAAGAAGGAGGTTGAGGAAGGACAGACCGTCGCCTCCAGCTTCAACACGCCCACGCTTTTCACCATTGCACGCGACCTGACCGACATGCGCGTCATTGCGGACGTTGACGAGGCAGACATAGGTGAGGTGAAGGAAGGACAACGCGTCAGCTTCACGGTCGATGCCTTTCCAAACGACACCTTCGAGGGAGCTGTCACTCAGGTACGTCAGCAGCCAACCACCGAGAGCAACGTAGTGACCTACCAGGTTGTCATCAGTGCTCCGAACCAGGACCTCAAGCTCAAGCCCGGTCTCACTGCCAACGTGAACATCTATACCCTTGAGATGCCTGGCGTGCTTGCCATTCCCACCAAAGCACTGCGTTTCAAGCCCAGTGAGGCCATGCTTAACGAGGGCGAGACGATAACCGATGTCGATAGCCACGTCAAGGTATGGACCAAGGAGGGACCGAACCTCAAGGCCATTGCCATCCAAACAGGTGTGACGAACGGCACGCTGACTCAGGTGACGAACGGTTTGACTGCCGGCACGAAGGTCATCGTCGATGTGCAGAGCAACCTGCCCGAGATGGAAGAGGCCCAGCAGAACAGCAATCCCTTCATGCCCAAGCCGAGGAACAGGAACAACGACAAGGATAAGAAAAAAGATGGAAAATAAGAAGGTCGTCATTGAGCTACGTGACGTACGACGCGACTTCCATGTCGGCAGTGAGGTCGTGAAGGCGCTCCGAGGAGTCAGCTTCAAGATATATGAAGGTGAGTTCGTCACCATCATGGGCACTTCCGGTTCGGGCAAGAGTACCCTGCTCAACCAGTTGGGATGCCTTGACACCCCTACGAGCGGGGAATACATCCTGGATGGTGTCCCTGTGCGTAAGATGCGTCGCAGCGAGCGTGCTGTTCTGCGCAATCGCAAGATAGGCTTCATCTTCCAGAACTACAACCTGTTGGCAAAGACGACGGCTGTAGAGAACGTGGAACTGCCCCTGATGTACAACAAGACCTACAATGCCCGTCAGCGTCGTGAGGCTGCCATCAAGGCACTCCAGGCTGTAGGGCTGGGCGACCGTCTCGACCACAAGAGCAACCAGATGTCCGGTGGTCATATGCAGCGCGTCGCCATTGCCCGGGCTTTGGTGAACAATCCTGCCGTCATCCTTGCCGATGAGGCAACGGGTAACCTCGACACCCACACCTCCTTTGAGATATTGTGTCTCTTCCAGGAGTTGCACCGTCAGGGCCGCACCATCATCTTCGTCACCCATAACCCAGAGATAGCCAAGTACAGCAGCCGCAACATCATGCTCAGTGACGGCAAGATACGCGAAGACGTGGAGAATCCCAACATCCTCTCTGCTGCCGAGGCCCTGGCTGCTCTTCCAAAAACAAACGACGATTAACATGAGCATAAAGAACCTACTTAAAGTCGCCATTACCGCCATCATGAGCAACAAGTTCCGCTCCTTCCTGAGCATGCTTGGCATCATCATCGGTGTGGCAGCCGTCATCATCATGATGGCTATCGGTCAGGGCTCGAAGCAGAGCATCCGCGAAGACCTGAGCAAGATGGGCACCAATCTCCTCACCATACGTCCCGGTGGTGAGATGCGAGGCGGTGTGCGCCTTGACCCCTCTGCCATGCAGACCCTCAAGCAGGCCGACTACGAGAGCATCCTCGAGGAGGCAACACTCGTCACGCACGTAAGTCCCGAGGTCACCAGTGGCGGGCAAGTCATCTATGGCTCGAAGAACACCAACAGTACCATGTATGGCGAGAGTCCCGACTACATGACCATCAAGCTGTGGGACATCAAGAGTGGTGACTGCTTCACAGAGGAAGACGTGATGAAGAGCGCCAAGGTCTGCGTCGTGGGAACAACCGTTGTCAAGGAGCTGTTCGGCAGTGAGGACGCGGACTGCGTAGGCAGGGTGGTCCGTTTCAAGAGCATCCCCTTCCGCATCGTCGGTGTACTGAAGTCCAAGGGTTACAACAACTGGGGCATGGACCAGGACAACGTCATGATTGCTCCCTACACCACGGTGATGAAGCGCATCGCTGCCCAGACCTTCTTCAGCAGCATCGTCATGAGTGCCCTTGCCGAGGAGCTCAGTGACGACGCCATCGATGAGGTGACACAGATACTGCGACGCAATCACAAACTGAAGGAGGATGCCGAGGACGACTTCACCATCCGTTCCCAAGCTGAGTGGATGGAGACCATGTCCACCACGATGGACACCATCACCCTCATCCTCGTGGTTGCCGCAGCCTTCTCACTGCTTGTGGCAGGCATCGGCATCATGAACATCATGCTGGTGAGCGTCACCGAACGCACGAAGGAGATAGGTCTCAGGATGAGTGTCGGAGCTCGTGGTATCGACATCATGAGCCAGTTCCTCATCGAGAGTGTCATGATATCCCTCACCGGTGCCTTGCTTGGGGTCGCGCTTGGCTATGGAGGCAGCTGGCTGGCAAAAGATGTCTTCATGCTCCCCAGCAGCGTGCCCCTCTGGAGCGTAGGCCTCAGCTTCTGCATCTGCGCCTTCATCGGCATCTTCTTTGGCTACGTCCCTGCCCGCAAGGCTGCCCGCATGGATCCCATCGAAGCAATAAGATACGAATAGGAAGCCCCCTCCCTGCTCCCCCTTGGGGGAGTGCCTTGGGGGAAGTAAGAAATATAAATGACAAATAAATAACATAATTATTTAAAGCTATGACAACAACAAATCTGAGGCACTCCCCTAAAGGGGGAGCGGGGAGGGGGCTGGTTCTCCTCTTAGTTCTCATGTGCATGCCTCTCGTCCTCATGGCAGGAAAGAGAGATTACATGAAAGATCCGAAGTACCTGCTCGGAGCTGTTCCCGAGGTGGAGGGCATCGTGACCTTCCAGAAGAACTTCACCGTGACTGACAAAAGCGACCAGCAGATCTACGATGTGCTGCTTGCCTACACAAAGAACTCGCTCGTCGGCAATGCCATCCAGGCACCGAATTCCGACTACACGCGCATCATCTCCGAAGACCGTTCGGCAGGTAGCGTCGTGGCGCGTATAGACGAGTACATGACGTTTACCCACGTCTTCCTCAACCTCGACCGCACACGTTTCCGCTATCTCCTCAGCGCCACTGTCAGCGGCCAGAAGGTGAACATCACCATCACGCAGATCACCTATTACTACAACGAGGACATGGACGGCAAGAATGGCATCCCCTACAAGGCCGAGGAGTGGATTACGGACAAGGTTGCCGTCAATAAGAAGGGCACGAAGCTTTATCCCCGCAGCGGCAAGTTCCGCCGCATGACGGTTGACCGCGTGGAGGAAATCTTCAACGGCTTCGTCGATGTCCTCACCACAAAGAAGGGCGTAGTGGAAGACTGATTGCCTTCCCCATTTAACGCATGTTCAGCACGATGAATGTCACTAAAAGAGATATGAGCCGGACTGTATTGACGATAGTATTGTTCCTGCTGACAACTGTCTCTGTTTGTGGTCAATGCGGGTACTGCAAAAGCTACAAGGACTTCCTTGAGGGAAAGTGGGAACCCTTGGATACCGTCTATTGCAAGAAGCACAGCAAGGGATACCAATTCATGTGGGGCGTCAGTAACTATAAACTGACCGCAGGAGACAAAGACATCGACAAGATTCTCAATGAGGTGGCCTTTGCCGTGAAGCAGGGTGATGAGATATACGTCAACTGCCGAAACCTGCGCTACGAGAACATGCGCTTTGGCAAGGGCTACTGCAAATCAGCAGGCATAAATGAGCACGACCTCATTGTCGTCAACGCAATGATGACAAAAAGCGATATGCCCATAGTAGTTCCCGTGTTCATCCCGGCGGGCCCTATCGGCTCGGTAGCAGCAGCAGCGGCAGTAGCCGGCGTTGCCTCTGGTGCTATGGCGGCTGCTTCGGGGGCCATGACGACCAATAAGCAACTGAAGAATCAAGTGTGCTACGTCATTTCCTCGGCAGCAGACGATAAGGGCCGCTACAACATTCAGCTGCTTGACGACCGCAGGATGGACAAGTTGCTTCTGAGCCGCGACCTTATTGACCTGCACAACGCTTACTACGAAGAAAAGGACAAAAACAAACGCAGACTTGCTGCCCGCATCCTGCCTATCCTGATGGAAGCGGGCATCATCGAAGAGTGACCCCCTAACCCCCTTTAGGGGGAATAATTAAAAGTGAAGTTAAATATGAAAAGTGAAGAATTAAAAACTCTATTCTCTCCCCCTAAAGGGAGCTGGGGGGTCTTTCTCCTCCTTGCTTTAGCTTGTATCGTCAGCACTGCTGACGCGAAGAAGAAAAAGACAAGTGGCAACCCAATTTTCGAGGGATGGTATGCCGACCCTGAAGGTGCTGTCCTCGACGGCAAGTACTGGGTGTTCCCCACCTTCAGCGCTCCCTACGACGAGCAGCTCCACTTCGATGCTTTCTCCAGCAAGGACCTCGTCAACTGGACGAAGCACGAGAACATCATCACCAAGCAGGACATCCCCTGGCTGAGGCGGGCGCTTTGGGCACCAGCCATCATCGAGGCCAACAACAAGTACTACCTCTTCTTTGGAGGCAATGACGTGCACGAGGGTGAAGTGGGCGGCATTGGCGTTGCTGTCAGCGACAAGCCCGAAGGTCCCTATAAGGATGCTCTCGGCAAGCCGCTTATCAACGAGATTGTCAACGGAGCACAGCCCATCGACCAGTTCGTATTCCGCGATGACGACGGACAATACTATATGTTCTACGGAGGCTGGCGGCATTGCAACGTATGCAAGCTGAGTCCCGACCTCCTCAGCATCGTGCCCTGGGAGGACGGACAGAAGTTCCACGAGGTGACGCCCAGCAAGGAGTACGTCGAGGGTCCCTTCATGCTGAAGCGGAACGGCAAGTACTACTTCATGTGGAGCCAGGGCGGTTGGACGGGTCCCGACTACTGCGTTGCCTACGCCATCAGCGACACGCCCTTCGGTCCCTTCAAGCTCAAGGGTAAGATACTCCAGCGCGACGAGAGCATCGCACGCGGTGCAGGGCATCACAGCGTCATCAAGGTCCCGGGCAAGGACGAGTATTACATCATCTATCACCGCCGTCCCCTCGAGGAGACCGACGGCAACCACCGCGTCACCTGCATCGACCGCCTCATTTTCAACCCCGATGGCACCATCGCCCCTGTCAAGATGACGTTCGAAGGGGTCAAGCGGAACAAGATAAAGAAGACCCCCTAACCCCCTTTAGGGGAATAGGGTTAATCCAAAATTAATAAATTCAAAATTCAAATTATGGCATCTGAAGCTCTCCCCCTTAAGGGGGGACGGAGGGGGCTCTATCGTGCTGTGGCCGCGTACTTCCGCCAGGCGATGCCCGAAGCCAAGACAGAGCTGAAGTACGACGACCCGTTCCAGCTGTTGGTCGCCGTCATCCTCAGCGCCCAATGCACCGACAAGCGCATCAACCAGGTCACGCCACGGCTCTTCGAGGACTACCCGAACGCAGAGGCAATGGCGCTCGCCACTCCGGAGGTCATCTACGACTACATCCGCAGCGTCTCATACCCCAACAACAAAGCGCGCCATCTGGTCGAGATGGCGCGTATGCTTATGGAGAGGCATGGGGGCCAGGTGCCCCAGGACATGGACGAGCTCACTGCCCTCCCTGGCGTGGGACGCAAGACGGCCAACGTCGTCTTGAGCGTCGTATGGCACGAGGCGCGCATGGCGGTCGATACCCACGTCTTTCGCGTCAGCCACAGGCTCGGACTGGTCCCGGCCTCCTGTACCACCCCGCTCAGTGTCGAGAAGATGCTCACCAAATACTTCACCGAGGAAGAGATACCCGACGCCCACCACTGGCTCATCCTCCACGGCCGCTACGTCTGCACCGCCCAGCGCCCCAAGTGCAGCACCTGCGGCCTGGCCAACCTTTGCAAAAGAGTCGGCCTGCGGCCGCTTTTAATTGATAATTGATAATTCTTGGATGCTCTAGCACCAAGGCGCGATTGGAGTCGCGGAAGACAATTGATAATTAAGCTACGCCCTGAAAATCTAACTCCCATCCAGGGGGCGAAGGCTATGCCAGTACTGATACAATCACAAGGCGGCACCATCAGCATTCAGGGAGCAGCAGAAGGCACTCCGATTGCTGTTTATGACATCGACGGCAAGCAGTACGGCAGCACCATAGTTGAAAAGGACCGCGCCACTATCACTACCTCCCTCCGTCCTGGCTCCATAGCCGTCGTGAAGATTGGCGAGAAGTCTGTCAAGGTCGCGATTAAGTGAGAGGAATGAAAGTTAACTTGCTTTTCCGACCCCAGGGCTAACCTTGGTCCGCCTACAGCCTTATGCCGAGGGAGGCTTGGCCGAAGCCGTCGAGGATGGAGACGCGGTTGTTGTCCTTCTTGTATCCCATCATGTTGAACTGGCCCTGCAGGCCGATGAAGTAGTTCCTCCAGTTATAGACGATGCCGCAGCGGACGTCGAGGCTGAACCGGAATGCGCTGTACTCCGTATCGGAGCCGTTCCTCCAGACTTCTGCCTCCTCGAGCCACTGCCCTTCTTCGTCGGCATAGTCAACGGGTTTGTGCGACTTCCCGTTCTCCCATTGTCTGGTTTCGGAGTTCCACTTGCCGTAGTCGTCCTCCTGCCCATTGATATCGCTCATATCGTAGTTGCTGTCGTACTTGTAGGCCTTCACTCGGCTATAGACGCTGATGGACGGCATGGCCATGGCGTTGACGACGAATCCGCGCACCGGTACCCAGTTGTATCCGTAGCCGGCACCGATGCTGGCCTGCTGCAGTTTGATGCGCCCGATGTTGTGGCTGAGGAGCATGATGCCGGCGTTCCTCGGCTTCGAGAAGTCGATGCTCGACTGGTAGAAGGTGGCTCCGAGCAGGAAGGAACCGGCACTATGTCGCTGGATGACAGACTGGTTGTAGGCTGCCGCCTGCGAGTATCGTTTGCCGTTGAAGACGTAGTAGCCGTTGAGGTAGTAGGAACTTATCCATACGGGGTCGTAGGTCTGGGCGTCGCTTTTCATCTCCTCGATGACCTTCCCGTCCTGGTATTCCTGGGCGCTTATAGTCGTATCGAACATCTTGTACTTCTTCAGCCGGAAGGTGATGCCGTACTTCGCCCCTGTCGCCCCGAAGGAGAAGAACCGCCCTTCGTTCTTCGTGACGGACTGTGAGTAGCCGAGGCCAAGACCTCTGTAGCCCACCCAGAGTCCTACGGACTGGTTCACCCGCGGCCTGAAAGCCATCTTCCATTTCGCGTATTCGTTCTCCCCAAGACCTTCCAGCTTGTCCTCGTAATCGACACCGAGGGCGTTCGCCTTGTAGCGGAGGATGACCCTCCAGGGCTTCTCGTGCACCTCGATGTATGCGGGATTGACTTTCCGCATTGTGGCTGAGTCGAGGTACTGCTGCACATTGTGAATGAGTCCATTGAAAGTAGAGGTACTCCTTTTGGGGTGCCCGCTACTGATGGAGTCCTGCTCCTGCCCCGCTGCATTTAGGGACAGCAGCAGGCAGAAGATAATCGTTCTTCCCCTCATTTGCTACCTATGGCCATTGGGTGAGTGCATCCTCGGCAATGAAGGGCAGGTTGTTCTCGGCAATGGTCTTGCGCGCCAGCTCGGTGTTGTCGGTGCGGAAGACGAGGATGCCCTTGCCGGCAAGGAGGAAGGTGTAGATGTATGTGATGCTGATGCCAGCCTCGCTGAAGAGCTTGATGACGTCGGCAGCACAGCCGGGCTTGTTGTCGAGCTGCAGTGCGAAGACGTCGGAGATGGCAACAGCAATCCCGGCCTTCTTCAGTTCCTCACAGGCACGCAATGGCTCAGCACAAACGATGCGAAGGATACCGTACTCAGCCGTGTCGGCAATGGTGGAAGCGATGATCTGAATGTTGGCATCTTTCAGCGCGTTCAAGACCTTGATGAGAGTACCGGAACGGTTCTCAATGAAAATGGAAAGTTGATGGATAGTCATAATGTTGTTTTTTTTTATTTCGATATTTCGAGGTTTTAGTTACTGATATACCTTTCTCTTGTCCACGACGCGGACGGCTTTGCCCTCGCTGACAGGCAGGGAACCGAGGGGGACAAGCTTGATGATGGGGGTGAGGAGAATCTCGTCCTTGAGTCTCCGGCGAATCTCCCTCTCGAGCATCTGGAGCTTGCCATAGTCGTCGGTGGGCTGAGCGAGCTCCACTTCGACCGTCATGTTGTCGTTCTCTTCATCCGTGGTGAGGGTGATGAGGTAATTGGGGGCCAACTCGCTGAACTGCATGAGGATCTTCTCTATCTGAATGGGGAAGATGTTGACACCGCGAAGCACCATCATGTCGTCACTGCGACCCTTCATGCGGTCAACACGCACATGATTACGGCCACAGGGACACGTGCGGCCCAGGATGCGGGTCAGGTCGCGTGTCCGGTACCTCAGCAGCGGCATTGCCTCGCGGCAGAGTGTCGTGAGCACCAGCTCGCCAATCTCGCCATCGGCCACGGGCTCGAGGGTCTCAGGATCCACAATCTCGACGATGTAGTAGTCCTCCCAGAAGTGCATGCCGTTCTGCTCGGGACACTCGAAGCCGACACCCGGGCCACACATCTCGCTCATGCCGAAGGAATTGTAGGCCTTGACACCCATCATGTCCTCGATGCGCTTACGCTGCTCCTCGCTGTGAGGCTCGGCACCGATGGCAAGCACTTTCAGCTTGGTGTCGCGACGCGGGTCAACGCCCTGCTCCTTCATCACCTCGTAGAGGCGTGTGATATACGATGGGACGGCATGGATGGCCGTCGTGCCGAAATCCTTGATGAACTTGATCTGACGGAGGGAGTTTCCGGCAGCAGCAGGCACCGTGAGCATGCCGAGCTTCTCGGCCCCGTACTGGAAACCCAGACCTCCCGTGAACATGCCATAGCCACTACTGTTCTGAAAGACATCCTCAGGACGCAGGCCAACCATCCATAGGTTACGGGCGACTTGGTTGGCCCATTCATCCAGGTCCTGCTTGGTATGGAGGATGACGGTCGGGTTACCCGTTGTTCCACTGGAAGAGTGCAGGCGGACACACTCCTTCAAGGGCACACAGCTCATCCCGAAGGGATAGGTCTCACGTAGGTCGCTCTTCGTGGTGAAAGGCAGCCGGCGAACGTCGGCCAGAGTCTTGATGTCGTCGGGAGTAATGCCAGCCTCGGCAAACTTCTTGCGATAGAACTCGTTCTTCATGCAGTGACGCACGGTCTTCTGCAGACGCTCGAGCTGGAGGGCTTCGATCTCAGCCCTGCCCATGGTTTCGATTTCAGGATTAAAGTAGTTCGAATACATTATATTATAATTAGGCTTTAGTTGTTGTTTATAGCTTGCGCTTGTCTATGATATGTGCACTCTTACCCTGACTGCGCTCGATGGTGTTCGGGGCCTTGAGCTGTACCTTGGCAGCGATGCTCAGCACACTCTTGAGCTTGGCAGCCAGCTTCCTCTCGAGCTCGTCGATGGCAGCAGGCGTGTCGAAGGTGGCGGTGAAATACTCCTGACGGAGCTCCACCTGAACCTGGAGCGTGTCGAGGTTGTTGACACGGTCCACGACGAGCATGTAACGCGGGGCGAACTCGGGCATAGAGAGGACGACACTCTCCACCTGAGAAGGGAAGACATTGATGCCACGGATGATGAGCATGTCGTCCGAGCGGCCTTCGATGCGACTCATGCGGATGCTTGTACGGCCACAGTCACACTGTCCCACCATGAGCGAGCAGAGGTCTCTTGTCCGGTAACGCAACAGGGGCATGCCCTCCTTCGTGAGGGTGGTGAAGACCAGCTCGCCCGACTGTCCGTTGGGCAGGGACTCGAGGGTCACGGGGTTGATAATCTCGGGATAGAAGTGGTCCTCGCAGATGTGAGAGCCGTTCTGCTCCTGACACTCATAGCTGACGCAGGGGCCCATGATCTCACTGAGACCGTATAGGTTGTAACCCTTCAGACCGAGGCGCTCCTCTATCTCCTTACGCATGTTCTCGGTCCATGGCTCAGCACCGAAAGCACCGGCACGAAGCTTGATATGCTCCTTGGTGATGCCCATCTTCTCCATAGTCTCAGCAAGATACAGGGCATAGGAGGGCGTACAGGCGATGGCAGTGATACCAAGGTCGCGGATGAGCTTGAGGTGCTTTTCTGTATTGCCAGTGCCGGCAGGGATACAGGCGGCACCGATATGCTCTACACCATAGTGAGCACCCAGACCGCCTGTGAAAAGACCATAACCATAGGCAACGGAGAACGTGTCGTCGCGAGTGATACCGTAAGCGGTCAGGCAACGTGCCATGCACTCGCTCCATACACCGATGTCCTTGCGCGTATAGCCTACGATGGTGGGATTGCCGGTCGTACCACTGGAGGCATGGACACGGATTATCTCACTCTGCGGGGCAGCCTGAAGACCGAAGGGATAGTTGTCGCGAAGGTCCTTCTTCGTCGTGAATGGCAACTTCTTGATGTCCTCGATGGTTTGAATGTCATCCGGGCGGATGTCCATCTCCTGGAGCTTATGACGGTAGAAAGGGACGTTATGATAGACGTATTCCACGATTTTATGGAGCCGCTTACCCTGAAGGGCACTCATCTCATCACGGCTCATACATTCTTTATTGGGATTCCAGATCATCGTTGTGATTTACAATTTAGTGATTTATGATTTACAATTTAGCGATTTAGGATATAACTATTTCCCGTAACAGGCAAACATGCGATCCACGTCCGCGCGAGGCATCTTCTTACTCAGAAGGCTCATAATCCATACAACGGGGAAGCCGCCCAGCATGGCGATGGCTCCGCAGTTGATAGGATTGATGGGATTGCCGGCCAGCATATTGAGGACCGTCAGACCCACACCCCACAGGAAGCAGGCCCAGACAGCCACCCGGGTCGTGCCGCGCCAATAAAGCCCGAGCATGAAGGGGGCAAGGAAGGCGCCAGCCAAGGCTCCCCAACTGATGCCCATGAGCTGGGCGATGAACGTGGGAGGGTTCAAGGCTATCATCAGGGAAATGACGATGAAGAAGACAATGAGCACGCGCATCACGACGACCTTGCGAAGCTCAATCCGCTCTGCCACGATGTCGTCGATGCTTCCCTCCTCCACCTCGCCGGGTAGAGACTTCTTGTCACGGTAGATGAGGTCGAGCGTCATCGTGCTGCTCGATGTCAGCACGAGAGAGGCAAGCGTTGACATGGAGGCACTCAAGACAAGCAACACCACGAGGGCAATCAGCACATCGGGCAGGGTAACAAGCATCGCAGGCACGATGGAGTCGAAGGCAATCTTACCCGTGGCCTCGTTGATGACAGGCTCGTAGAGACGACCGAAACCACCAAGGAAGTAACAGCCGCCAGCCACGATGAAGGCAAAGATGGTGCTGATGACGGTGCCACGCTTGATGGCACTCTCGTCTGTAATCGAGTAGAACTTACCCACCATCTGAGGCAGTCCCATCGTGCCTAAGGAGGTCAGGATGACGACACCTAGAAGCCCCCAGGGATCGGGGCCGAAACACGTGGCGAACATACCGCTGCCGGGAGTCGTATCACCATCGGCAGGCAACGCGGCCAACTTCTCAACAGCAGTGGTCAGACCACCCTGGGCATTGAGCACGGCAAGGATGACGGCCACAATGCCGAAAAGCATGATGATGCCCTGGATGAAGTCATTCATGGCCGTGGCCTTATAACCACCGATGATTACATAGACAGCAGTCAGGATGGACATGATGATGACACAATACTCGTAAGGGATGTCAAAACCCATCTCGAAAAGCCTGGATATACCACTATAGACACCGGCAGTATAAGGAATCAGGAAAACGAAGGCAATGATGGAGGCGGCAACACGCAGACCCTGATCCCCGAAACGCGTACCGAAGAAATCGGGCATCGTGCGGCTCTCGATATGCTGCGTCATCAACTTCGTCCGACGGCCTAAAATCAGCCACGCCAACAGGGAACCGATAACAGCATTGCCGATGCCAATCCAGGCACTCGACATACCGTATCTCCAACCGAACTGTCCCGCATAGCCCACAAAGACTACTGCGGAGAAATAGGACGTACCGAAGGCGAAGGCAGTAAGCCATGGACCTACCGCGCGTCCGCCCAGAACAAATCCCTCAACACTACTGGCCTGCTTACGGGAGTAAACACCCACACCAACCATTACGGCCAGAAAGATAATGGTCAATAGGACTTTAATAAACATAAATACTATATATATATTAAATGCTTAGTTGAACCTGATTTGCATCTGGCACATGACGGCGTGGTTGTCACCATGTATGAACTGGTTGTCGCGTACGTAAGCACTCTTATAGACGTACTGCACCTGAACACGGCACTTCTTGTAGAACCAATACTGGAAACCGGCAATGGCTTTGTGCTGGTCCATGCCCAGTTTGGTATTGAAATTAAAGAAGTCGTAAGAGCCTACGAACTCGAACTTGGGTGTGCCAAGGGGAACGGCACCTGTCAAATACCCGCCTCGGCTGACGGCACAGCAGTCGTAACCTTCCAGATACTCGCCGTGGGCATTGAACAACCTGGATTTATAGTCGAAGCCAACCGTCCAGCGGTTGCGCCTGTAATCTTCTCCTACCTGAATTTTGGGCATGTAGAACGACTTGGCAATAGCGTGCCCTCGGCCTACCTGTCCTGTGGCAACGAGGTTCAAGCCTTTCACGGGCCGGTATTCCAATCTGCCGATGAAGTCCTTGAAGTTGTTGCCGTCCTTTTTGTTGATTCCCTGACCGTTCATTACCTGCACCTCATAGCGCAGCTTGCCGTTGTTGGTCTCTCCGAAGAGTGCGAGACCCAGATCACGACCATACTGTACGCCCAAGAGAGGGTCGCTGCCGCAGCCGGTGAGGTATGTCACGCATTCGCTGTAAACGTCGATGGCTTCCATAGCGGTGGGGGAAAGGGGGTTCTCGAGAGACAGACCATTCTTGAACTGACCCAGGCGGACGGTCAGGGCCTTGTTCCGTGTGATGCGAAAGTCTGTGTAGAATTCCTGTACGACACTCGAGAAGTCGTGCATGAAGAGAAATGACCAGCGGTCGGTGATTTGGGCTTCTGCCCAGAAAAGAACACGTTTAATGTCGAAAGTGTTTTTGTCTTTGCCACCTTGATGAATGTAGCTGTAACCGCCTTGGGCGTAGCCATGAAGTTTAATGCGGCTGGAAAGTTCCTGAAACCAATTCTTCTCTGTGATGTTGAATTTTCCTTTGGTTGTCGAGCCTTGCTCCTCCGTCTGTTGACCCATGGCGGCAGTACTGCTGAAGATGGCCAAAGCCACAGCCAGCGTAGCCTTTACGAAAAATGTTCTTTGTCTCATTTGTTTATGACTTTTATTTGTTAGTAATTGGTAAAACGCCTGCGAATTTACGAAAAAATCTCTATTCTGCTTACATTTTTCTCGGAAAAAACTTCATATCCGCTCAAAATCACTACAAGATTATTCGGACTATAGCCTCAGTACACGTCACTGCAGCTCGCAAAGACTTTCGTGCCACTGACTTTTCAGCTAATATAAGTCATTTGGGAAGACTATTGTTTCCTATCGGACTATCTTCTTGCCATTCTTGATAATCAGCCTCTCATTTACCATTTGGCTATTTACCATTTGGCCATTTAAGTTATACCACCTCTCATCTTTCTCTTTTATTTCTTCATTTGTCTCCTTGAGCCCGGTTGCATCGGTTACGATGACGGCGCGGGCGAGGGAGGCATTGCGGTTATCGACGTAGGAACCGGCAGCGGTGCTGACGTGGAAGAGGCGCGAGTCCTTGGCATCGGAGCAGTTGTTGTACTTCTCGATGCCTGCATCGTCCTCTTCATCGCCGCCCATGAAGTCGATGGTGTATCGGCCGGGCTTTGCGTCCTCCGGCACGGTGACAAGGAAGGTGACGCGAATGCTGTCGCAGCCGTTGCGCCAACAGGCCGAGATGTTCTTGGGAATCTTCGTGACGCTCTTGAAGCCCGCCCAGGTGTAGTTCGACTTGGGACAGGCGGTGTTGTAGAACTGCGTCAGCTTGTCACAGGGTTCCATGTTGTGTACGCTGTTTACCTTCGAGCCGTCGCTGTAATAGACCCAATCCTCGGCAAACTGCTGGTGTGCACCCTGGGGCACGGTGACTGTCCATCCGCTGGGTACGCGAACACCGGCATAGCTCCAGTCCGTTACGAAGTTCTGTGTGTCCGAACCGTCGTCAACGATGGTGAAGCTGACTTCGAAGGTCTGCCCTGGCTCCACCTCGCTTGGTGCATATGTGGAGATGAGCTTGTAACAGGAGGCTGTCAGAAATGCAGAAATTAAGATAATAAGACAATAAGAGACCTTCTTCATTTCACATTTTCTTATTCTATAATTTATTATTCATCAAATATTGCTTTCCAGTTATAAACACGGAAGAAGTAGGGACGGTAGAAGTCGGCCGAGCCTTTCGAGTTGAAGTTGTCGCCCCACTCCTCGCAGTCGGTATTGGTGGAGAAGACCAGCTCGCCCTCGCGTGAAAGCGACTGGTGAAGATGCGGCATATAGAATTTCCCGTAGGTGCGCGTGCCGATTTTGTCGAGCACCCAAGGCATTGTCCATAGTTGGTGGCATTCCTCGAAAGGTCCCCAGGGACTGTGGCTGCGCATGATATACATTTGTTTGGAGAAGACGTAGCCCTGAGCCGTCATGTAGTACCAGTCGCCCTCCTTGAAGACCCAGGCGGTCGAGACGCTGCGCGAACTGATGGCGGAGCGGTTAACTTCCTCGCTGGTAGGGTAGGTGTCCTGCCAATGGAATGTCCCGTTATTGTCAGCAACATAGTATTCCCAGGGCGAGCGGAGGTCGTGGGTCTGGGAGCGGGCTACGACGGGCGAAGAGGTGTTGAGGACATCGCCCGAATTCTTCTTGAACTGATTGCAGGCATAGAGGTAAGTATGTCCGTCCTCGTCTTCCCAGAGTGTCTGTCCGTAGCCGATAGGGTCTTTCTCGAAGAAGTTATGATCGACGCTTAGGAGTTTGAGGTAGGTGCTGCTGCCAGGTGTCCCTTCGAGCGAGTAGATGGCCAAGGCACGGTTGTCGCTCTGCATCAGGTTCTCCGTTCCGTTATAAACACCAGCCCACAGAACTTGCAGCTGCCCGTCAACGACGGTGCCGTCGCCTGCCCAGTAAAGGTAGGTCTGGTCTATTTCGCCATTCTTGATCTGTGCGGCAGTTTTCTCTCCCTTCGGATGCCTCAGGTGCGTGCGGGCATGGAAGTAACTGCTTGCTGATGAGTTGGTGCGCTGTACCCAGTCGGCAAGCCACTTCAGGTTGGTACTTTTGGTGCCGGGCAGTCCGTCTTCGCCAGGTGTCTGTACCATGATGGAGTTACGAGGGAAGTTGCAGGATTGGCGGATGCGCGACGAAGCGCCTGTGGCTTTGCCGTAGAAGCTGTCGTTGAAACTCCAGAATACGTTGCCATCGGGCAGTGCTGTTGTCTGCACGCCGTCGCCGCCGTTCCAACCGAGTGTGCGGGTGAAGAGTCCGTCGTATAGTTTGTCCTTATAGACATAGACATTGTGGTTGGCGTTGTTGTGCGGCATGTATTCCAACTCCCAACTGGGATCGGGCTGCGGCACCGGCCAGCGTTCGGTATTGGCTGCCACCTCATGCGTCAGGTCGCCTTGAGCCAAAAGCAATTGCGCCCCTAACAAGAATAAGGCAGTGGACAATCTTATTTTCATAAAGAGATAAAATGGTTTTCGCCTACAAAGTTAGCTTTTTCTTCTTTCTTTATGACAGAAAGATAGGAATAATTTGCACATTGTTACCTTATTATATTAAAAAAGCCTTGCAGCACTTGCATGTTTCATCAAATAAAACTAACTTTGCAGGTTGAAACGAAAATAAGGCTAAATTATGAATATAATAGGAAGACATTGTCTGTTGACTATAGTCAGTTGTCTGTTGACATTATCTGTCAATGCGCAGGATGTCCCTGCGTCATTGAAACTCAGTGGTACGCCCATCGGGTCGCCCAACATCGACTATGATACCAACCAGTCGAGCACAACGGTCAATACGCCCGCCCATGCATTCGACGGGAATTACGATACCTTCTATGCCTCGATGGACCGCTCGCGCACTTGGGTCGGTCTCGATTTGGGTACAGCGCACGTCATCACAAAAGTCGGATGGAGTCCCCGTACCAGTCAGCCTTCACGTGTTCAGCTGGGTGTCTTTGAGGGTAGCAATAATCCTAACTTCCTTGACGCAGTCCCCCTTTACCTTATTCCTATTCAAGGTAAAGCCAATAGGATGGACTATGCCGATGTCCCTGTCACTCGTGGCTTCCGCTATGTGCGTTATGTAGGTCCTGCTGATGCCCGTTGCAACATTGCAGAATTGGAATTTTACGGCTACGAGGGTGAGGGCAAGGACTCCATCTGGTATCAGGTGACGAACCTACCTACGGTGAGCATCCACACTGAGGCTGGCTATGACCCAAGGGACAAGGTGTACGAAATGCCTTCCTTCATCACTATCACTTATGACGGAGGTAAGCTCATCCAGGAGTACCCCATCACTGCCCGAGGCCGTGGCAATGCCTCTTGGGGATATCCGAAGAAGCCTTGGCGCATCAAGTTCAACGACGGCAAGAGCCATCACATGCTCAGAGGTTCGGCTCAGGAAAGTCCCTCAAAGGCCAAGAAATGGACGCTCATCAACAACTGGGGCGACAAGACGTTGATGCGTAACTGTCTGGCTTTCGAGGTAAGCAAGCGCCTTGATGCTCTCTATACCCCTTGGTGCCAGCCCGTCGATGTCATCATGAACGGTGAGTACAAGGGTTGCTATCAGCTATGCGACCAAGTGTCGGTCGATAAGAACCGTGTCCCTGTCACCGAGATGGAGACCTGGGACAACGAGGAACCCGAGGTTACGGGCGGATACCTCGTTGAGGTCGATGCCTACGCCAGTCAGGAATCAAGCTGGTTCAACAGTAGTCGTGGCAATCCTGTTACTATCAAGCATCCGGGCGACGATGACATCACCACCCAGCAGCACAACTATATCAGGGATTATTTCAACCTGATGGAATCGGCTGTATTTGCCAGCAACTATACAGATCCCCAGGACGGCTATCGCAAGTACCTCGACATAGAGTCCTTCCTCAAACACTTCATCATAGGCGAGTTCTCGGGCAACATGGATACCTATTGGAGCACCTATATGTACAAGGAGCGCGAGGAGAACCAGTTCCATGTCTCTCCCTGCTGGGACTTCGACCTTGCCTTCGACAACGACCAGCGTATCTATCCTGTCAATGGTCGTAGCGACTGGGCATTCCGTGGCGGCAGCTGTGCAGGCAACATGAGGTCGTTTGTCAATCGTCTTATTAGCGATGATGCCGCCTATCAGCAACTCACACAGATATGGAAAGACAATCGCAAGGAGGGATTGCTCGACGAGAAGACACTCGTGGCCTATGTGGACAGTATGGCGAAGGATATGAAAGCATCTGCCAATCTCAACTTCATTCGCTGGCCCATCCTTAACGAAAGAGTCCATCAGAATGTCTCTGCATTGGGCTCCTTTGAGGCAGAAGTGGATGTCCTGCGAAATTATATCCCGACTCGCTTGAACTGGATAGACAACTATCTCGGCTACGACCCTGGTGCCATGTACACAGACTCTACCTACTATATCTCTACGCCTCAGGAGCTTATCGATTTCAGTATGGCTGTTTCCGGTGGAGCGACGTACAGCAACGCCTATCTTGAGGCAGACATTGATATGGAGGGCTACAACAGCCAGTTCAAGCCAATCGGCAATAGCTCAAAGTCCTTCCGAGGTACCTTCGACGGACAGGGACATCGCATCCTGAACCTTCATATCACGGGCGGAGACTTTACCGGCTTCTTCGGTGCTGTTGGCGGTGGAGCGAACATCAGCAACTTTGTTTTCGACAGCTCATGTAGTATCAGTGGAGTCAACTATGTCGGTCTGGCAGGCGGTTCCTCAGGTACTGGAAAGGTTATCTTCTCGTACGTCGGCAACGAGGCCAATGTGACGGGATCTGGAATCAATGCCGGTGGCATCATCGGTTGCAACAAGGGCTCTACCTGTACCTTCAACATCCATGACTGCTACAACACCGGTAATATTATCGGCAGTAGCGAAAGCGCAGCTATCAGTGGTTGGCTCGGTACGAATGCTGTATTGCAGAATTGCTACAACATTGGTACTGTCGAGGGCTATAGCTACCGTAACGACTTCTATCGAGGCGGTGCCAGTGCCCTAAACTGCTACAGCATTGCGACCACACAGGTTAATCGCGTTAGCGCTGAAGACGTGGAGAACGGTAAGCTCTGCTATCAGCTTAATAGCGGCAAGACTCTGGATCCTACCTGGTATCAGACTATTGGCCAGGATGCTTATCCCATCTTTGACAATACACATTGCGTTGTTCTTAAGGGCCAGGATGGCACCTATTATAATATCAGTCATCTGGCTGGTGATGTCGATGGTAATGATGTTCTGGAGGAGACGGATGCCCTCTGGATAGCAGCCTATCTGATTGGCGAGGCACCGGAAGACTTTAAGGAAGTTAATGCCGATGCTAACCTGGATGGCCGCATCGATGTGGCAGACGTAGTTACTGTGCGGCGTCTCATTCGTGGTATTGATCTCGGTACAGAACCCCTCACAGCCTCATTGTACTCGAGCAATGTTTCCGTCAAGGCGGGCGGCACACGTAAGGTGACCGTTTGGATTAATATGAGTCGGCCTGCTACGGCTTATGAGGCTGACATTGTCCTCTCTCAAGGTCTGTCAATACAGGAAGGCAGCATTGCTTTCGGTTCGAAAGTCAACTCGCCTTCGCACATTGCACACGCACTTCCCTTCTCTTTGGGAGATGATCGGGGTGAGGCTACACACCTCATCGTCTATGCTTCCGGCAATGAAGACTTCCTGTCGAATACTGGAACGGCACTCACCTTCACCCTTGCCGGAGGTAATGACTTTGCAGGCGGCACCTACCAGCTCCAGAACCAGCGATTTACCACAGCCGATGGTGTAGTCTGTCTGCCGGAGGATGCCAATTACGACGTTACCCTGGCCAAGACATACGTTTCCTCAATCCTATTGGAACCTGAAGATATCGAAATGGTGGCTGGTAACGATTCCGTCCTGACTGTCACCATCCTGCCTGAGACAGCTACTGTTAAGGAACTCAGTTGGCTGACTTCCGATGCAGAAGTTGCTATCGCCAACGACGGCATCATCTCTGCTGTCGCTGCCGGCACAGCCACTATTACAGCCAAGGCTACAGACGGTTCCAATAAACAAGCCACAGTCCTTGTCACTGTCTATAGAGACGAAGATGCCCTACTTCCTCTCTTCGAGGAGATGGAAGAGGGGACTATCTATACCCTCAGCGGCACTCGCCTCGACCGCATTACCAAGACTGGTATCTACATCATCAACGGCAAGAAACGCTTGGTGAAAGTTAAATAGCTAAAAATCAGAAAGGGGAAATCGCCTTTGCGAGGCGGGTTTTGAGTTCTTCGAGGAGGCCGGCGCGGATGCAGACACGCATTTGGCAATCCATGTCGTAGCTCTGCGAGAGGATGCGGGCGTCCATATCTCGAACAACTTTCATCACAGCATTCATGAGCGGGTACTCGAAGGTGAAGTCGTACTCTGCCTCGACTTGTTGTTCCACGATGGTGGCATTAGCAATGGCTTCGGAAGCAGCCGTGCGATAAGCAACGATGAGTCCACTGGTGCCAAGCTTCACGCCACCAAAGTAGCGAACCACTAGAATAATAATGTTGGTCAGTTCGTTCGAGTTGATTTGTCCGAGGATGGGTTTGCCTGCTGTACCGCTCGGCTCCCCATTGTCGTTGGAGCGGAACACGTCGCGCTCTGCCCCAATCATATAAGCCCAGCAGACATGACGCGCGTCGTAGTACTTCTTCTGGTACTGCTCGACAAGCACCATGGCCTCCTCGACCGTGCTGACAGGATGCGCAAAAGCGAGGAACTTACTCCTGAGTTCAGTGTAAGTGCCCTCGCTTTTGGATGCTATGGTTTTGTAAAGGTCTGTCATTTTCTAGAAGTTCTAGATGCACTAGATATTCTAGATATTCTAGATAATCTAGATGTACTAGATTAACTTGTGTATCACAAGCCCAGAGCGGAGCTTTGGCTCAAACCATGTTGCTTTGGGCGGCATAATGTTGCCGCTGTCGGCAATGTTCATGATTTGCTTCATGCTGACGGGATAGAGTGCTAACGCCATCTTCATCTCGCCGCTATCTACGCGACGCTTCAGTTCGCCCAAGCCACGAAGTCCACCCACGAAGTCGATGCGCTTGTCGCTGCGCAGATCCTTGATGCCAAGCAGCTCGTCCAAGATGAGGTTGCTACTGATGCTGACGTCCAGACTGCCGATGGGGTCGCTCTCGTCGCAAAGGCCTTCCTTGAGTTTGAGACTGTACCAAGTGCCGCCAAGATAAAGACTGAATTCGTGCAAAGAAGCAGCACGATAGGGCTCTGCTCCTTTGGCCGTGACGATGAAGTTCTTTGACAAAGCGGAAATGAATTCCTCATCGCTCATGCCGTTCAAGTCCTTGACGACACGATTGTAGTCGAGGATGGTAAGCTGGCTTGCAGGGAAGCAGACCGCCATAAAGTAGTTGTACTCCTCGTCGCCACGATGATTGGGATTCTGCTTTGCCTTCTCTGCTCCCACAAGGGCCGCAGCTGCACTGCGGTGATGTCCGTCTGCTATATATAAATAAGGTATAGCGGCGAAAGCCTCCGTGATGGTACGGATGTCTTCTGCCTCCTTGACCAGCCACAGCTGGTGACGGAAACCATCGATGGGCGCGATGAAGTCATACTCGGGCTCTGTAGCTGCAATACGGCTCACGATTGCGTCGAGCACGGCATTGTCGGGATAAGCGAAGAAGACGGGCTCAAGGTTCGCATTGTTCACGCGGACGTGCCTCATGCGGTCCTCTTCCTTGTCGCGGCGTGTCAGCTCGTGCTTCTTGATGACGCCGTTCATGTAGTCTTCCACAGCTGCAGCCACAACGAGGCCATACTGCGTCTTGCCGTTCATCGTCTGTGCATAGATGTAGTACATCTCCTCAGCATCTTGCTTGAGCCAGCCCTTATCTTGGAACTTCTGAAAGTTCTCAGCGGCTTTCTCATAGACACGGGAGTCATATTCGCTGGTGCCGACAGGGAAGTCTATCTCCGGCTTGATGATGTGATAGAGCGACTTCTCGTTGTCGCCTGCCTCAGCACGGGCTTCTTCTGAGTCAAGGACATCGTAAGGACGGCTCTCGACCTGTTCAACGAGTTCCTTCGGAGGCCTGATTCCTTTAAATGGTTTTACGACAGCCATGATTAATTGACTTTGAATTTAGTGATTCCATCGCGGAGGAAGCCGACAATTTGATTGGCGGCAGCGATGCCTGCGTTGACGTTAGCTTCGGCTGTCTGTGCACCCATCTTCTTTGGCGTGGCGAAATAGCGGCCTGGGAATTTCTCTGCGAATTCAGCATCTGCATCGGGCTTGATGTCCGTCAGGTACTTCAGGTCTTTGCGTTCTTCCATCAGTTTGATGAGGCCAGCTTCGTCAATCACTTCCTTTCGGGCTGTGTTGACCAGGATGCCGCCCTTCTTCAGCTTACCGACGAGGACGTAGTTGATGCTCTGCTTCGTTTCGGGAGTAGCGGGAATGTGGAGAGACACGATGTCGCAGGTCTCGAACAGTTCCTCCTGACTCTTGGCGGCAGTCACGCCGGCAGCCTCGATAGCATCTGCCGGGCAGTATGCATCGTAGGCAGCAATTTCCATGCCGAAACCTTTTGCGATGCGAGCCACGTTGCGACCTACATTGCCGAAAGCGAGGATACCCAGCTTCTTGCCCTTCAGCTCTGTGCCGCTTGTGCCATTGAAGAAGTTGCGGACGCCAAAGACGAGCAGACCGAAGACAAGCTCAGCCACGCTGTTGGCGTTCTGACCAGGTGTGTTCATCGCAACGATATTATGAGCCGTAGCTGCAGCGAGGTCGATGTTGTCGTAACCTGCGCCGGCACGAACCACAATCTTCAGCTGCTTAGCAGCATCCAATACCTCTGCATCGACCTTGTCTGAGCGGATAATCATTGCATCGACATCCTTCACTGCATTGAGCAGTTGGCTCTTCTCTGTGTATTTCTCGAGCATGACTACCTCGTAGCCAGCAGCGTCAAAGACTTCCTTGATACCCTTCACGGCCACGCCACTAAAGGGTTTTTCTGTAGCAATTAATACTTTAGCCATAATCAATTAGTGTAAATTCTCGAACTCTTTCATGCATGCGACGAGGGCCTCGCAGCCTTCGATGGTCATTGCGTTGTAGCAGCTTGCGCGGAAGCCGCCGACGTCGCGATGTCCCTTCACACCTACCATACCCTTGCTGGTAGCAAATGCCATGAACTCATCCTGCAACTCCTGATACTCGGGCTTGAGGACGAAGGTGATGTTCATGCGAGAGCGACTGTCCTCCTCGGCTGTGCCGACGAAGAGCTTGTTGCGATCAATCTCGCCATAGACAATCTCAGCGCGCTGGATGGCCAGTTTCTCCATTGCCTCGACGCCACCCTGCTTCTTGATCCACTTCAGGTTCTGCAGAGCGCAGTAAATGGGCACTGTGGGAGGTGTGTTGAACATGCTGCCCTTCTTGATGTGTGTGCGGTAGTCAAGCATTGTGGGAATGGGACGGCTCACCTTGCCCAGCAGGTCTTCCTTGATGATGCAGAAAGTCACACCGGCCATACTCAGGTTCTTCTGAGCGCCGCCATAAATCATGCCATACTTGCTCACGTCAACGGGACGGGAGAAGATGTCGCTACTCATGTCGGCAATCATGGGCACGGGGCTGTCGAAGTCCTTCAGAATCTCAGTACCATAGATGGTATTGTTGGATGTAATGTGGAAGTAGTCGGCATCCGTGGGAATGGTGAAGTTCTTGGGGATGTAGGTGAAGTTCTTGTCAGCGCTGGAAGCCACCTCGACAACTTCGCCAAAGAGTTTAGCTTCCTTCTCGGCCTTGGTAGCCCAAACACCAGTATTGAGATAAGCAGCCTTTTTCTCGAGGAAGTTATAGGGAACCATGCAGAACTCCAGACTTGCACCACCACCCAGGAAGATGACGCTGTAACCTTCGGGGATGTTGAGCAATTCCTTGAACAGAGCAACAGCCTCGTCAACGACAGGCTGGAAGTTCTTAGCGCGATGGCTGGTTTCCATCAGAGAAAGACCGCTACCTTCAAACTCGAGGCAGGCAGCTGCTGTTGCCTCCATCACTTCGCGTGGAAGGATAGAAGGACCAGCATTGAAATTGTACTTTTTCATGATTATAATGCTTATTGGTTATAGGTTATTGGTTATTGAATTCGCGCACAAAGATACGAAAAATAGTTCATAGTTCATAGTTCATAGTCCATAGTTTTCCTCTTTTTTCAGAAAAACAAATAATTTTTCACTTTTCACTTTTCACTTTTCACTTTTTATCGTATCTTTGCACCGCTTTTCGCGACATAGCGATAAAGTTCGGGGTGTAGCGCAGTTGGTAGCGCACCTGGTTTGGGACCAGGTGGTCGCCCGTTCGAGTCGGGTCACCCCGACTTTTTTTGTATTTGGCTGTAACCCGAAATCTCGATTTTCCATTCTTATTTTCTGCTTCCGAAGATGCGAAGCAGGTAGAGAAATAGGTTGATGAAGTCCAGATAGAGAGAAATGGATCCCAGGAGAGCCACTTTCTGAAATGCCTCGCTGGTGTCGGGAGCTTGCATGAGCATCTGCTTTATCTTCTGCGAGTCCCAAACGGTAAGCCCCATAAAGACAATCACACCGATATAGCTGATTATCATGGTCAGTCCGTCGCTCTTGAGGAAGATGTTGACCACTGTGGCGATGATGATGCCTATGAGCGCCATGAACATGATTCTTCCTATCGTCGAGAGGTCTTTCTTTGTGGTATAACCTATCAGCGCCATAGCACCGAACGTCCCTGCTGTGATGAAGAAAACCGTAGCGATAGACGATACCTCATAAATAAGGAATATCATGGACATCGTAGCGCCGTTGATGACAGAGTAGAGGATGAAAAGGAGCGTCGCGGTCAGTAGGGAGAGGCGGTTAATAGCGGCACTGACAGCTACGACAAGTCCCAGCTCTGCTATCATCAATCCCCAGAACAAAACTTTGTTGGTGAGGATGGCCGTGAGAAGAGTGGGGCTTGTAGCTACATAAAAAGCCGTCATGCCCGTTATGCACAGGGCAAGGGCCATCCAAACATACACTTTCCGCATGAGTTTTGGGAATGCTTCAGTTACTTCCCACTGGCGTTCAGCATAGTGATTGCCATAATTCAATTCCTGATTTTCCATGATTTCTTAATTTGAGTTCTATACATTTATATATATATTATTTGTACCTTTCCTTGACGGCATTGATTATCCTGTCGATGGCTTCGCCCACGACGGAGCGGGGACAGCCGACGTTCAGGCGCATGAAGCCGATGCCGCCCTTGCCGAACATGGCGCCGCTGTTCATGCCGACCTTGGCATCGAAGGCAAAGAAGCGGTCCAGTTCGCCCTGCGTCTTGAAGCCCAAGGCCGTGCAGTCGAGGAAGACGAGGAAGCTGGCTTCGGGCACGATCGGACGGATGCGGGGACATTCCTTGACGAAGCGTTCGACGATGAGGTCGATGTTTCCCTGCACGTAGTCGAGCATCTGCTGCTTCCATTCCCTGCCCTCGTCGCTGTAGCATGCCATCACGCAGTCGCAGGCGAAGACGTTGCCGAGGTCTTGGTCCGTTCCCCATATGTAGTTGAAGTACTGACTGCGGAGTTTCTCGTCATAGACAATTGCCTGGCTTGCCACGATGCCTGGCATGTTGAAGGTCTTGGTCGGTGCCTGCAGGGTGATGCTGATGTGGTGTGCCTCGTCGCTGACGCTGGCAAAGGGGATGTGCTTCCTCTGGTGGAAGAGCATGTCGCAGTGTATTTCGTCGCTCACCACGATGACGCCCTCCTCGGCACAGATGCGTGCAACCTCCTGTAAATCCTCACGAGACCAGCAGATGCCGGCAGGGTTGTGAGGGTTGCAGAGAATCATCAACTTGCAGCCCTTGATGTCACGGCGGAGGTGGTCGAAGTCCATGGCGAAGGAAGTCTCAGTGCGGCGGAGCGAGCTCTGTACGACCTCTCGCTTGCAGGCTTCGGGCACGAAGCAGAAAGGATGATATACAGGCTCCTGGATGAGGATGCGGTCGCCTTTTTCTGTGAAGGCCTGCACGGCGAGGAAGATGCCGCTCACTACGCCTGGGATGTAGCAAATCATCTCGCGAGTGACATCCATGCCGTGCTGCTCCTTGTTCCATCGGATGATGCTCTCGTAGTAGGGCGGGTTCTGGCAGGTGTAGCCAAGGATACCTTGCTCCAAGCGTTTGCGGATAGCGTTGAAGATAAAGGTTGGAGTTCGGAAGTCCATATCTGCCACCCACATCGGCAACAAGTCATCGCTTCCGCACTCATCCTTCACTCGGTCTATCTTAATAGCGTCAGTCCCTTTGCGGGGTATTATCTCATCAAAATCGTATTTCATTGAACATTGATTTTTCACTTTTCTCTTTTCATTTTGAAGATGCCTATCTCCCCACTTCCATAGCAGATGGTGGCATCGGCATCATAGATGCAGCCGAACTGACCGGGGGCGATGCCCTGGATGGGCGCGTCGGAATGAACGTGGTAGCCCTCGTCGTCGAGAGTAATGGTGCCGGGCATGAAGTGGTCCACGTGCCGCACCTTGAACTGAATCGGCATGGGTTCCTCGTCCTTCTGAACAGGCAGGGGCTCTGTGATGAAGTGAAAGTCTGCCAGGCGGAAGTCATGGCCGTACTGCAGCTGTGTGTCCCATCCGTGCGCTACGAAGATGATGTTCTTCTTGACGTTCTTCTTGACGACGAACCACGGGCCGCCGCTCATGCCAAGGCCCTTCCTCTGCCCTATGGTGTGGAACCAAAATCCCTGATGCTTCCCTACCACCTTGCCTGTCTCAATGTCGATGACCTTGCCCTCCTGCTCGCCCATGAAGCGTCGGATGAAGTCGTTGTAGTTTATCTTGCCGAGGAAACAGATGCCCTGACTGTCCTTGCGGCGGGCGCTTGGGAGCTTGGCGTCGATGGCTATCTGCCGCACCTCGTCCTTCATCAGATGACCTATTGGGAAGAGCGTGTGGCTGAGCTGTTCGTAGCTAAGCTGCGCAAGGAAGTCGGTCTGGTCCTTAACGGGATCCTTCGCCGTACCGAGCCACATCTTGCCATCGCGCCACACATTCGTGGCATAGTGCCCCGTGGCGATATAGTCATAGTGGCAGCCCACCTTCTGCTCGAAGGCTCCGAACTTGATGAGTCGGTTGCACATCACGTCGGGGTTGGGCGTCAGTCCCATTTTGATGCGTTCGATGGTATAGCCTACAACTTGGTCCCAGTATTCCTTCTGAAGGTCTGTCACCTCGAGCTTCAGTCCGTACTTGCGTGCCGTAGCCTGCGAGAGCTCGATATCCTCCTCTGCGGTACACGACGAGTCCTCGCCTTCCATGCCTATTCTTATATAGTGCAGGTCGGGCTTCAGACCCGCCTCGCAAAGCAGGTGCACGACGACTGCACTATCCACTCCGCCTGAGATGAGGACGGCAACATTTCCCTTAATATCCGTGTAGTTCATAGCTATTTCACTGCAAAGATACAACAAATAATTAAGAGTGGAGAATTACGGGTGAATATTTAAGAATTATTTGCAAAAGATATGGAAAAGTTGTGTCTTTGCAGGCGTAAACAATAAATAACAATAGAGACTAAGGCGATGCCGATAGCATCGACAGTTTTACCACAAATCCTATACTTTTAACCAAATACTCTGGATGAAGACAGAAGAGATACGGAACTATTCTTGACGAAACTATATTTTCGTGGACTACGGAAGTATACTTTCGTGCCGCACGAAACTATACTTTCGTCAGCAATACTTCCGAGTGTATAAATAATACAACTGAAACTCCTGACAAAATAGCCAGACTTCTGCCTAGAGAATCTACCATAGTGCCGACAAGCGACTATTGTTTCGGGAATGTCCAGAGGCGGTCGCCCTGGAACGTCAGGATGTGCAGGGCGATGGTGTCGCCTGCCGAGACCGCACGGAGGCTGTCGATGGGGATGCTTGCGTACACCGTCTGGGTGTAAGAGAGTGGGTCGCCGTTCTGCCGGTGGTGCAGGCAGAGGTGCACAGTGCGGCCCGAAATGCTGTCGCAGCGATATCCCCAGTACTGCGTCCCTCCCTGGGTGAGCGGCGACAGCTGCATGTTGATGTATCGGCCGGACTTCCATACGCTGACCACTCCTGTTGCGTTGGACTCTATGGCAAGTTCCGTGCTGTCGCGCAATAGGTAGGCTCCCGTGGCGTATTGGAGCGTTGCGGCCTCGCCATGGGGGATGAAGCCGCACACGGCACGGTATCTGACATTCTTCTCGTAACCACTCTGCGGATTGGCAAGGGCGTAAGTGCGCTCATTGTCGGTTGTCATCTCCGTCATTGTCCCGTTCTCATCCGTCTTTAGCATGGCGAACTCGGTGATAACGTTTGGGTAGAACTCGTCGTCGCTCTTGCACGAGGCAAGGCATATAATTAATAGAAACACGAGATATTTATTCATAATTCTTTTGTTTCTTTTTGTTGTTCGATGCTTTTCTGTTTGTTGAAGACGGGGTTGGCGTACATCGTCAGGATGCGTTCGCGGAGGAAGGCTTCGTCCTTGTCTGCTATCTGAACAAGGTCGATTCGGCTCTGAAGGTAGGTCAGGAAGGCCTTGCGCTCCGCGTCGGTGTAGTGGTCGGCGTAGTTTGCACTGTCGCTGAGCAGGTCAGCGGCCACGTAGTTGCTTGGGAAGAGCCTGTAGCTGGCGTGTATCTGGAGATCGATGCGTCGCGCCACCTCGCCGAAGACCTCCGTCTTGGGCACTTCGGAGAGTTCGTTGAGCCATGTGTTGATGCAGGGCGTTGCCTCGTAGTGGATGCGTCCCTTCTTGCCGAAGATGCCGGTCTTCATGTTGTCGAGGTCGTCCTGTTTGCTTTTCTTGAAGGCAGGATTGTCGCGCTTCATCTGGAACTCCTGCGCCTTGAGGTAATCGCAGGGGTCGTACTCATAGCTGATGCTGAGCGGTACGATGTTGAGCTCCTTCAGGCGGTCTGTGATGCTGCCCTCTCCTGCCATGGCGAACATCTTCAGCAGGGATTCCTGCGTCTGGTCACTGCTGTCCTTGGCGCGTCCCTCGCGCTGAGCAATCCAAATGTTTTCGTGCTTCTCCTGAATGGCGTGGTGCATGTATCGGCTCATGCGCTGGCTACTCTCGAGGAGCTCGCGCGGACTGAGTCCCCTTTTGACTGTGAAGGCCTTGTTGATTTTGACTAGCGTCTTAATCCAGGGATAGATGAGCAGGTTGTCGCCGATGGCTATCTCGCATGTGGTGGGGAAATGGTGCTCGATGAGCATGAGGTCGAGGATGGCGCTGTCGAGCACGATGTCGCGGTGGTTGCTGATGAAGGTGTAGCGCTCGGGGCCCGGAGCGATGGCGCTGTAGGAGAAGCTATAGCCAGTGCTGCACCGACGTAGGACGTGCTTCAGAACAGGCTTGATGAAGCGCAACTGGAACTGCAGGGGCGTATTGACCCCGACGAAAGCCAGGCGTACGAGGCCATTGCGCATCCATCGAGGCATCCAGGGCACGAAGCCCTGTAGCACTCGCGAGAACTGTCTGTCGGCCAGAAGACTCTCGACTGCCTGCTTCACTTCGCCCTTGCCGTAGGGACGAATGTCGTCAAATTCGGACTTCATAATTCACAATTCATAATTCATAATCTTTAATCCATTCTCAATTCACAATTCATTCTTGTTCATAACAGCCACTCAGGGCGTAGCTTCATTATGAATTGTGAATTAAGAATTAAGAATTAAGAATTGGAGAGAGGCTCCTGTCCTCTATTATGTCCGTCATGACGTCGCGGATGTCCAAGCCAGCGGCACGGACCTGCTGGGGAATGAAGCTTGTCTTGGTCATGCCCGGCGTCGTGTTGATCTCCAGAAGGTTAATCTTGTCTCCGGCGGTGATGATGTAGTCGATGCGGATGATGCCGTGGCAGCCAAGGAGGTCGTAAATCATGGAGGTCAGCTTGCTCACTCTCTCGGCAAGGCTATCGTTGATGCGGGCAGGTGTTATCTCGTCCACCTGCTTGGGGTCGTACTTGGCTCCGTAGTCGAAGAACTCGTTCTTTGATACCACCTCGGTGATGGGGAAGACGACGCTCTTCTCCCTCGTCTTGTAGCAGCCGCAAGTTATCTCGGTGCCGCCCATGAATGCTTCCACCATTACGTCCTCGCCTTCCTTCAGGGCCAGGTCGATGGCAGGACGCAGGGCTTCGGCAGTCTTGACTTTCGTCGTACCGAATGACGAGCCACCGCGGGCAGGCTTCACGAAGCAAGGCAGGCCGATGCGCGAGATGATGTCCTCGTCGCTTACCTCAGCCTCGTGGCCGATCTTGATGAGCAGGCTGTCTGCCACCGAGACTCCGAAAGCCCGCAGGTAGTTGTTGAGCACGAACTTGTCGTAGGTCATTGCCTCTACAAGTACGCCGCAAGTGGAGTAAGGCATCTTGATGAGGTCGAAGTAGCCCTGGAGCACGCCGTTCTCGCCTGGAGCTCCGTGGATGGTGATGTAGGCGAAGTCGGGTCGGACCGTCTTGCCATCTGCGATGAAGCTGAAGTCGTCCTTGCAGACCATGACTCGGCTGCCGTCGGGTAGGATAGCCTCCCACTTGCCGGCATGAATCTCTACCTTATATATATTATATAGCGCGGGGTCGATGAACGAGGCGATGCCCTCCGCGCTCCGCATACTTACGTCATGCTCCGGACTGTCGCCCCCACAGATGATTGCTACTGTTTTCTTCATTATTTATTTACCATTTAATCATTTACCATGTACTATTTATTCCCTAAAGGGGGTTAGGGGGCAGGGGTCTATGCGGTCTTCTTTCTCCACTTATTCAGCAGCGCTTCGAAGTCCTCGGGCAGGTCGGATGAGAAGAACATCTCTTCGCCGGTCGTCGGATGAACGAAGCCAAGCGTCTTGGCGTGCAGGGCCTGACGCGGACACAGTGTGAAGCAATTGTGGATGAATGCCTTGTAGGAAGCCGTCGGCTCGCCTCGGAGTATCTGGCAGCCGCCGTATCTTTCGTCGCCGAAGAGCGGATGACCGATGTGCCGCATGTGGGCCCGAATCTGGTGAGTACGGCCCGTCTCCAAGTGACACTCCACGAGCGTTACTGGTCCGAAACGCTCCAGCACTCGGTAGTGCGTAACGGCAGGCTTTCCTATGTCGCCGTCCATCGGATAGACATCCATCTGGAGGCGGTCTTTGGCATGCCGGCCGATATTGCCTGTGATGGTTCCCTCGTCGTCGGTGAATGGCCCCCAAACGAGAGCATTGTATTCGCGCCGCGTCGTGTGGTAGAAAAACTGCTTGCAAAGACTGGTCTTGGCATCCGGGGTTTTTGCGATGACCAAAAGGCCGCTTGTGTCCTTGTCAATGCGGTGGACGAGTCCGACAGTCGGGTCGTTGGAGTCGAAGTTCTTGTCGTCGCGTAGATGCCAGGCGAGGGCGTTGACGAGCGTGCCGTTGTAGTTTCCGCAGCCGGGATGCACCACAAAACCTGCCGGCTTGTTGACGACCAGCAGGACTTCGTCTTCATAGACTACGTCGATCGGCAAGTCTTCGGGAATGATTTCCCAATCGCGCTTGGGATGGTCCAGAACAAGCGTGATGATGTCGCCCGCCTTGACCCTGTAGTTGCTCTTGATGGGTTTGTCGTTGGCACGGATGCTCCCCGCCTCGGCAGCCTTCTGTATGCGGTTGCGGCTGGTGCCGGGCATGTGGTCCATTAGGAACTTATCGACGCGGACGGAGCTCTGCCCCTTGTCAACCTCGATGCGCCAATGTTCATGCTCTTCGCTTTGCTCCTCCAAGAACTCATCGTCGAGCCCGTCATCAAGCAATATGTCTTCCACTTTGCTAATGTTTTAACCTTTCAACCTTTTCAGAGTTCTTCCTCGTAACCGTCCTCGACTTCTGTTTCATCGTCTGACGAGTCTCCCCAATAGTCTCCGAACTCGTCTTCTTCGCTACCGACGTTACTATTGCCGACGACGAGCACTACCGGCGCATCGCAAGGCACGCGTTCTCCGCTATATACCTCGCGGCCGTTTACTTTGAGCGCGATGACCCAGTCAGGGTCGCCCGGGACAAATTCCATAGGGCCGATGTTGAAGCCGAGGGACCGAAGACGGGCTTCAGCTTCCCTGCGAGAGCAGTTGCCGGCTATATCGGGAATCGTATTGGTGGGCGTCTGCTTCTGGTTGATGGTCAGGTAGATTTCCCGTCCTGACTTTACGCGGCTTCCGAAGCCTGGTTTCTGATCCAGTACAATGCCGGCCGGCTGCTCGCGAACGTATGCCGAATCGACGATAACTGCCAATAGTTCCAGTCTCTCCAATGCATACTCTGCATCGTTGAGCATCATTCCCTTTACATCGGGAACATCAACACCCTCTCCGTGCATGGTGTACTTGGTCATCCATACCACAAGACCTATGCATAGAGCCACACCTACGAGCACCATCGCTATCAGGTTCCAATAAACGACAGGACCGAAAAGCTTTCTGCGGAATTCTTCTAAGGCCATAATGATTCTATTACTTTTAATATTTTTCCTGCAAAGATAGCAATAAAAAAAGAAAAAGAAGTAAAGTTTCCCTTACTTCTTTCCCTATTTGCCTGAAAAATGTGTTTACTTGCCGTGTCTCTCGTCTGAAACGGTGAGCTTCTTACGACCCTTAGCGCGACGGGAAGCCAATACACGGCGACCATTGGCAGTTGTCATTCTCTGACGGAAACCGTGCTTGTTGTTACGGCGACGGTTGTGGGGTTGAAATGTTCTTTTCATATCGATTATTGCTTAATTATTGATGTACATATTTGGATTCGGGGTGCAAAATTAAGCCTTTTTTTTCATTTACACAAGTATTAAGTAACTTTTTTATTCTTTAATTCATAATCTTTAATCTTTTTTTCATACCTTTGCGCCATAATCACTAAACAATAACCAATAAACAATAACCATTTTATGATTAATTCACAGGACATCAAAAAGGGCACCTGCATCCGTATGGACGGTAAGCTCTATTTCTGTATCGACTTTCTTCACCGCAAACCCGGAAAGGGTAACACCATCATGAATGTTACCCTGAAGGATGTAGTTAATGGCGGCGTTATCGAGAAGCGTTTCAACATTGGCGAGCGTCTTGAAGACGTGCGCGTGGAGCGTCGCCCTTATCAGTATCTCTACAAGGACGGTGACGACTTGGTATTTATGAACAACGAGACCTACGAACAGATTACTATCTCTCCTGACCAGGTGAACGGCGTGAAGTTCCTCAAGGAGAGCGAAAATGTGGAAGTTGTCGTTGATGCCAGCACTGAGACAGTTCTCTATGCCGACGTTCCCGTTAAGGTTCATCTGCAGATTGTATGGACAGAGCCCGGGCTGAAGGGCGATACCGCTACCAACACCTTGAAGCCTGCCCGCGTGGAGACTGGTGCCGAGGTTCGCGTACCTCTCTTTATCGAAGAAGGCGAGACAGTGGAAATTGATAGTCGCGACGGCAGCTACCTAGGTCGTGTGAAGTAAAACCTCACCCCTTATTTAGGAGAGGGAACAAAAACAGGAAAGGGCTTCTGAATCATTCAGAGGCCCTTTCCTTGGTTATTTGTGTAATTCCTTTTTTCCATTTCGGATGAAGATTCCGGACTTAGCTTTGTTTACCCGCTGACCAGCAAGATTGTAAATTTCTCCCTTTCCTTGGGAGAGAATTGGGGTAAGACCAGTTGCATCGTCCGTAATCAGGACATTGCCCGTAACTCCAACACTATAATAAGCCTGTGCCTTGCTGTTTACGAGAAGAGATTCTCCAACGGTCTCTACCGTGCACTCTCCTATGGGAGCTGTCTCGGTGGCCTGCACACAGAAGCTGAGGAGCGGTCCTTCTTTGCCACTAACCACATTGCCGTCAATAGAACTGATAAGAAATTTCAGGTTACCGTTGTCCAAGACATTGGTCAGGATTTCATGATTTGCGGTGCGATTACGATAGAGGGTTACAACGGGTTCGCCCTCCTCGTCGCAAACCATCGTAAGACCTTCTGGCAACTGAATCTCTGCCTCGAGGCAGGTCAGGTCGGTTGCTGTGTTCTTCATGCACAGCTCGATGCTTGTCGTCTCACCAGGCATGATGACAGCATCGGTGAAATAGAAGCTGTCCTGTGCCTGAGCCGCGCTACATGCGAGTGCCGCAAGTAGAAGGGAGTATCTTAGTTTAGAGTTCATAGTTTCAGGTTCCGGGTTTCAATGTTGGCGCAAAGTTACGCTTTTTTTCTGATGTGGCAAAGGAATACGCCGTTTTCTTTCGTTAATCTCCATGCAATAATGCTTTAGTCGTTCGATAAGTCGGCAAGCATCTGACGATAGACGGTCAGGACGGTGCTCTTGCGGATGAAGCCGACGAAAATGCCATCGGCATCGACTACAGGAAGCGTCCAGGCACCGGTACTATCGAACACGTTGACTACTACATCCATCGCATCATTGACAGAGAGCAGGGCCTCGGGCTGTTTCATGAGCTGGGAGACGGTGAAGTCCCTATAAAGCTCCGTACGGAAAACCAAATGGCGGATGTCGTCGAGATAAACGGCTCCAACGAATTGCATCTGCTTGTTGACAACGGGGAAGACGTGGTTTTTGCTATTCGAGACTTGTGTGGCGACATTGCCGAGATTCATGTCAGGATAGAGAACGTGGTCGTAGTGCTGGATGACGCTGTCCATGCTCATCAGGGTAAGGATGGATTTGTCGGTGTGGTGTGTGAGCAATTCGCCGCGTTGTGCCAGTCGCATCGCGTAGATGCTGTGCGGCTCAAAGGACTTGATGGTGAGGTAAGAGCCTACAGCTACTATCATGAGCGGCATGAAAAGTGCATAGCCGCCCGTAAGCTCGGCAATGAGGAAGATGCCCGTGAGGGGCGCATGCATGACACCGCTCATCAGTCCGCACATCCCCAGCATGGCAAAGTTGCGCTCGGGAATGTCAATGCCCAAAACATCATAGTTGTTCCACAACCTGCAGAAAACAAAGCCGCAGATACACCCCAAGAAGAGGCTGGGAGCAAAAATACCGCCACAACCGCCGCCTCCGTTGGTGGCAGTAGATGCAAAGACCTTGAAGACAATGATTAGGAAGAGGTAGATGAGCAAGTGGTCGCTTCCATAAAAGAGGGAGCGGTCCATAGCTGTATTCCAATCAGCCTGTCCGTTGCCGTTGAGCAAGAGGGTGATGAGGTCGTAGCCTTCGCCGTAGAGGGAGGGGAAGAGGTAGATGAGCAAACTTAGCATGACAGCTCCAAGGAGGAACTTCTTGTAACGTCCGTTCAGTTTGCGGAAGATCCCCTCGAGATAATTCATGGTACGAGTGAAATAGAGCGCCACGAGTCCGCAGACAATACCAAGGGCGATGTAAGCAGGGATGCGGTTGACAGTGAAGGCATCCTGCAGGTGGAACTCGAAGATGGGATTAGTACCCGAAACGGCAAAGGTGAGTCCGGCTGCGGTGACACTGGTAACGAGCAAAGGCAGGAGGCTGGTCATCGTAAGGTCTATCATCAACACCTCAAGCACGAAGACAAGTCCTGCGATAGGAGCCTTGAAGATGCCTGCAACGGCTCCTGCTGCTCCGCAACCCACAAGCAGCATCATGTATTTATTGCTCAGTCGGCAGAGTTGGCCCAAAGAACTGCCTATGGCACTACCAGTGAGTACGATAGGGGCCTCGGCTCCGACACTACCGCCAAAGCCGATAGTGATAGCGGACGCTACGACCGAAGACCATGTGTTATGAGGCTTGATGCGGCTTTGTTTGCGGGCAATGGCGAAAAGAATCTTGGTAACGCCATGTCCGATGTCATCGCGAACAATATATCGGATGAAGAGCATCGTCAGCCATACGCCTACAACAGGATAGACAAGGTAGAGCCAATTGGCACCTTCCACGGAGAACTCATGTGTGAGCAGATGCTCTATCTGGGAAATAAGCCATTTCAGCAGAAGTCCCGCGCAGGCCGTGAAGATACCGACAAAGAAACTGACGAGCAGTACGAAGTTCTTGTCAGATAGATGCTTGCGCCGCCAGCGAAGCAGGAAGGCTATGATGTCTCTAAAATTCACTTTCTAATAATTTGAATTTGCCCATTAAGGCTTAGCTTAACTATTTGGCTGGGCTTGCTCTTGCTTTGGTCGTTCTGTCGTGAACGCATGATGTAATCGACCCCCTGTTTTATCTCATAGGAAATCTCGTCGAAGCAAGCTGGCGATGGCTCTCCGCTAATGTTGGCACTGGTACTGACGATGGCACGTTCAAAGCGATAGCAGAGCTCGTGGCTGATGTTCTCGTGGGTTACACGAAGGCCTATGCTGCCATCCTCGGCAATGAGACTGGGAGCAAGATTAACGGCACCATCAAGGATGAGCGTAAGGGGTTTCTCTGCAAACTCGACAAGGTCCCAAGCGACATCGGGGACTTGACGGAGATAGCGCTGCATACGGTTGGCACTATCAACAAGGCAAATCATCGCCTTGCTATCCTCTCTTCGCTTAAGCTGAAAGATGCGACGCACGGCCTCTTCGTTGGCAGCATCGCAACCAATGCCCCAGATGGTGTCTGTGGGGTAGATAATGAGCCCGCCTTGCCGTAAGGTCTGTACGGCGGTACGGATATCTTCTGCTATTTGTTGCTGTGTCACCTTGTTAATTTACTATTTGACGATTTACTATTTACGATTTTCAATAATTATGGATTATTTCAGAATTCGCTTGTGAAATGGAATTTGATGTGTTCAAAGTCTTGTTGTGCCATCTGGAGAACATAGCCCGAATCAGCGAGGAAAACGTCTCTGCCCTCACGATCACGAGCCATATACTGATGCTTACGTTTCTTGAAGGCCTCAAGTTCCTGTTCATAGCCGGGCATTGCTTCTACCCAGCAAGCCTTGTAAAGACTGATGGGTTCCCAGCGGCACTTGGCTCCGTACTCGTTCTCCAATCGGTACTGGATGACCTCGAACTGTAATTGTCCGACGGTACCAATGACCTTGCGGTTGTTGAACTGGTTGATGAAGAGTTGGGCGACGCCCTCGTCCATGAGTTGGTTAATGCCCTTCTCCAATTGTTTGGTCTTCATGGGGTCGGCATTCTCAATGTATTTGAACATCTCGGGCGAGAAGGAGGGCAAGCCGCGATAGTGCAGGTTCTCGCCTTCGGTCAAGGTGTCGCCAATCTTGAAGATGCCATTATCGGGTAGTCCGACAATGTCTCCCGGCCAAGCCTCATCGATGGTCTCCTTGCGTTGCGCCATGAATTGCGTGGGACTGGAGAAACGAAGCGTCTTGCCCTGACGGACATGCAAATAGGGTGCGTTGCGGACGAACTTGCCCGAGCAGACTTTGCAGAAAGCGATGCACGAGCGATGGTTCGGGTCGATGTTGGCTGTTATCTTGAATATAAAACCGGTGAACTTGGGCTCATCAGGAGTTACAATGCGTTCCTCTGCCTTTGTTGGACGAGGATATGGAGCAATGCGAACAAAGCAGTCGAGCAGTTCCTGTACGCCGAAGTTGTTGAGGGCTGAACCAAAGAAGACAGGAGCAACCTCGGCATCGAGGTAAGTTTGTACGCTGAATTCAGGATAGACACCATCCACCAGCTCAAGGTCCTCCCGAAGCTTGGCAGCATCCCGCTCTCCAACTCTCTCTTCGAGTTCATGGCTGTTGATGTCAACCTCTACCTTCTCTGTCACTTTCTGCTTGTCGGGTGTGAAAAGGTTAAGGTTTTGTTCGTAGATGTTATAGACACCCTTGAACTTGGCGCCCTGATTGATAGGCCAAGAGAGGGGACGGACACTGATTTGCAGTTCTTCCTCCAGTTCGTCAAGGAGGTCGAAGGGGTCTTTACCCTCGCGATCCATTTTGTTGATGAAGATGATGACCGGCGTTTTACGCATACGGCAAACTTCCATCAGCTTGCGTGTCTGGGCCTCGACACCTTTAGCGCCGTCAACGACAATGATTGCACTATCGACAGCTGTCAGCGTGCGGAAAGTGTCTTCGGCAAAGTCCTGGTGACCTGGGGTGTCGAGGATGTTGACCTTGTAAGCGCCTTCTGTATCTCCAGAAGGGGAATAATCAAACTCCATTACGGAAGTCGTGACCGAGATGCCGCGTTGTTTCTCGATTTCCATCCAGTCGCTGGTAGCAGTCTTTCTTATCTTGTTGCTCTTGACGGCACCAGCCACCTGAATCTGTCCACCGAAAAGGAGCAGTTTCTCGGTAAGAGTCGTTTTGCCGGCATCTGGGTGCGAGATGATAGCAAAGGTGCGACGGCGCGTTATTTCATTTATCATTTGACAATTTCACTATTTGACAATTTTACAATTTGTTTGCTTCTTCGCCAAGACGAAGGAGTTCGCTTATTGGCTTCAGGGCATTCTGTGTTCCAGCAAAGAGTTCTTTGCCCTGCATACGCAATATAGTAGCTCCGTAGAGAGCATCGATGCAGTTTTCCATTTCATGCTTATCTTTGTTGTTGCTTTGAGCACGGAGAGCGACAATATGGGGCAATGCCTTATAGTAGGTGGCTCTATAGTCATGATTGTCGTTATCTGCGAGAAGTTCACGGTGATGATCTTCAAGGAGGTCAAGGGTGTTCTGTACAACACGAACGTGACCAATCTCCTCTTTCCCTTCCTCATGCATCATCCGAACTAAGGATTCATACCATTCTCTGGCCTGCTGCAACTGTTCCTCATCATAACCGAGGCGCGGCAGATACTCGGTAGCAATTCGGTCTGCATCAAGTCCGTAGGCACGTATTATGTCTTCTACCTGATACATATATATAAGGTATGCGCTGATACTCTGTTTTCTGAGTTTCTGGGCGATGAACATGGGCTATCTAAATAAGGTGTAAAGTAATCCTACTGATGAACCTACCATCACCAGAAGGCCAAGCAGACGGTTGAGCAAACGGATGGTTCCCATGTTAATATGAGAGCCTATTTTGTTGAGCGCAGTAGTAAGACAGAACCACCATACAATGGCTCCCGTCAGAACTCCGGCATAGCCAAGAGCTTGTTCTATCGGATGATTGGTTAGAACAAAGCCCACCCTGGCAAAGAATGCCAGGAAAAGAAATATGATGAGGGGATTGCTGACAGTAATGACAAAGCCAGTGAACATGTTGTGCCATAGACTGCCACGTTTTCCACTTGGCTTGTGCGGAGGCGCAGGTTGGATGCTATAGGTGTATGCACCAAAACAGAAAAGCAAAATGCTTCCCATCAACTTAAAATAGAATATGGTGGTAGGATTCTCAATGAAGTCCATCATAAAACTCATGCCGAGGCCTGTCATCACAGCATATATGAGGTCGCTCAGCGCAGCTCCGATGCCTGTGGCAAAGCCATACCATCGCCCCTTGTTGAGGGTGCGTTGCACAATAAGCACCCCAACAGGTCCCATCGGCGCACTTGCTACGATTCCTACCACCATACCCCGTACTGCCAAGTCAATGGCATTGACTGATTCAATCCACAACGTAATTTACAATTTTATGATTAACCATTCTTTTTATTGGTGCAAAGGTACACATTTTAGTTCATAGTTCATAGTTCATAGTTCATAATTATATATTATCTTGAACAAATAAGAAAAAAAACTCTAAACTCTAAACTCTAAACTCTAAACTTTTTTGTACCTTTGTGCAGAAACCGACGCATTTATTACTATCAAACAATCCAAATAACACTCATTATGGACAAAGTTAAACCTTATGTGATTGGTGTGGACCTGGGTGGTACCAACACCGTTTTCGGAGTTGTCAACGCTCGCGGCGAAGTCGTTGCAGAGAACAGCATCAAGACCCAGCAGTATAAGACGGCCGATGCCTTCGTTGAGGCTGGCGTTACTTGTATGAAGCCATTGTTGGCTCAGATTGGTGGTGCTGACCAGGTGCAGGGAATGGGTATCGGCGCACCTAATGGCAATTATTACAACGGTACTATCGAGTTTGCTCCCAATCTTCCCTGGGCACACGAAGGGATTATTCCACTTGCAGACATGTTCAATAAGGCAACAGGTATTCCCGTGAAGCTCACCAACGATGCTAATGCAGCTGCTATGGGCGAAATGGCTTACGGCGCTGCTCGTGGCATGAAGAATTTCATTGTCATCACGCTTGGTACCGGTGTAGGTAGCGGTATTGTTGTCAATGGGCAGATTGTCTATGGTAGTGACGGCTTCGCTGGCGAGTTGGGTCATGTCATCATGGATCGTACCGAGAAAGGTCGCAGTTGCGGTTGTGGCAGAACCGGTTGTTTGGAGGCTTACTGCTCTGCAACAGGTGTAGCTCGCACGGCTCGCGAGATTCTTGCTACAACAAAGCGTCCCTCTCTGCTCCGTGACAAGCCTGCAGAGGAAATAGAATCTCTTGATGTTAGTATTGCTGCCGGCAAGGGCGACAAAGTTGCCAATGAGATTTTCCAGTTCACTGGTAAGATGCTGGGTGAGGCATGTGCCGATTTTGCAGCTTTCTCAAGCCCAGAAGCTTTCATCTTCTTTGGTGGCCTTTGCAAAGCCGGCGACTTGATTATGAAGCCCATCGAAGAGGCCTACAACAACAAGGTGCTCAAAATCTTCAAGGGCAAGGCTAAGTTCCTCGTTTCCGGTCTGATGAATGCCAATGCCGCTGTCCTCGGTGCCAGTGCCCTTGGCTGGGAGGAGTAATAGAATCCAAGAAGAATTAGTTAAAGAGGCCCTCTTTCCTGTGCTATGGAAAGAGGGCTTTTTTGAATTCGCAAGAATTGCACACAAAAAGAGGATATCACCTCTGCCATAAGGCTATAAGCGATATCCTCTCAGAATATAAAAGCTTATGAAACGGAAACTCTATTAGAGTTCAGCGAAGTACTTAATGGTGCGAACCATCTGAGAAGTGTAGGAGTTCTCATTGTCGTACCAAGAAACAACCTGCACGAGAGAGTTGCCGTCCTCCATTTTGCTTACCATGGTCTGGTTAGCGTCGAACAGAGAACCGAACTTCATACCGATGATGTCACTAGAAACGAGCTTCTCCTCAGTGTAACCGAAGCTCTCGTTCTGAGCAGCCTTCATAGCAGCGTTGATGCTCTCAACAGTTACATCACCCTTAACAACAGCGTGCAGGATAGTTGTAGAACCAGTTGGAGTTGGAACGCGCTGAGCAGCACCGATCAGCTTACCGTTCAGCTCAGGAATAACCAGACCGATAGCCTTGGCAGCACCTGTAGAGTTAGGAACGATGTTGCAAGCACCGGCACGGCTACGACGGAGGTCGCCCTTACGCTGAGGACCGTCGAGAATCATCTGGTCGCCAGTATAAGCGTGGATAGTAGACATGATACCAGAGCAGATGGGAGCGTACTTGTTCAGAGCGTCAGCCATAGGAGCCAGACAGTTAGTTGTGCAAGAAGCTGCAGAAATCACTGTATCGGCGGGAGTCAGTGTCTTGTGGTTTACATTGTAAACTATTGTGGGCAGATCCTTGCCAGCAGGAGCAGAGATCACACACTTCTTGGCACCAGCCTGGATATGAGCAGAAGCCTTCTCCTTAGATGTATAGAAACCTGTGCACTCGAGGACAACGTCTACACCCAGCTCACCCCAAGGAAGCTCAGCTGCGTTGGGCTTTGCATAGATAGTGATCTCCTTACCGTCAACGATAATAGAGTTCTCTGTT
>JAILRU010000090.1 GCA_024697945.1 Bacteroidaceae bacterium | reverse complement strand
ATCACACATCAACCGCGACCAGTTCAAATTATTTTGCGGAGATACAGGGCTGTTTGTCACTCTCGCTTTCTGGGACGATAAATTTACAGAGAATGTCATTTACCAGAAATTGCTGAGTGACAAACTGAAGGCTGATGTGGGCTATGTCTATGAGAATGTGGTGTCGCAGATACTGACAGCAACAGGAAATAAACTATATTACCATACGTGGCCAACACCATCGGGCAAACATAATTACGAGATAGACTTCCTTCTGTCTCGTAAAGCTAAAATCTGCCCAATAGAAGTCAAGTCATCGACATCCAATCTTCATGTTTCCATCGATGAATTCCAGAAAAAGTTCTCAGCCCGCATCCTGCAACGATACCTTCTACATTCGAAGGATATCCGTAAAGAGCAGGACTTGATATTGCTGCCAATGTATATGTCTATGTTTCTTTAGAACCGTTTTCATTATTAGATTTTGTTCAGAAAAGTCAAAGGCATAGTTAACACAGTATTAGCCTCGGTATTTCATAATAAACTACAAAAGACCACATTGTTACAGCATCATTGGGCAGGAAAAGGTACAAGAGGTGCTGCACAATTCAATGGCAAAACAATAAATGAATTACTTAGAGAAGATCCATTCATTAATCAGATTAATGAAGAAGATTCTCAGCGTTTTCTGATGGGATTGTTAGAAAGATAACAAATCTTCTAATAGAATAGTTCATCTTTTCAAGATTTGATAACAGAACGAGCAAACCCGCTGACAATCAGCAATAATGGCATCGAGAGAGTAGAAAGTTGTTTCTCTTTTTACCTCCCTCTCTCCCTCCATTTGAACTATTTCCATTTTGGAAACAACCACTTTGGGATCTAATTCATTTTCTTCAAAGATATTCTTCAAATGCTTGCTGATGGCAGGCACTCCCACACCAAACAACTGAGCCATAGCTTTTTGTGTGGCCCAAATGGTTTCGTCCTTGATTACCACCTGTACCTTTCCGTTCTCATCAGGCAGTTGATATAATATGAATTGTATCTCATTCATACGATTATTGCTTGGTTTTTTTTGCTTAGTATTGACAGTAATGTACAAACATCCAAATTGGTTGTTCCCCTTGTACCTGCGTATGCAGATGCACATCGGGTACAAAATTAGCAATTTTTCATTATAAACTTATAGCACAGAGGTGATTTCTATACAATAAAATTGATTTTGCGTTCTCAAATCTATCAAAACCGAAACTTTCTGCTCGGAATTTCAAACAAAATGCTTAACTTTGTCTCTTGAAATAGAAAAACATCATGTCAGGAATGAAAATATACAAAGGTGAGTTTGACAAACAACTCGAACTGCTCTTAGCTCCGGAGATTAAAGCTGGCTTTCCCTCTCCGGCTCAGGACTATATGCGTGAGAGCCTTGACTTCAACAGGGACTTTATCAGGCATCCCGAAGCCACGTTCTACGGCAGAGTAGAAGGTGACAGTATGGAGGATGCAGGAATCGACGACGGCGATATAGCAGTCATAGACCGCAGCCTCGAAGCCCAGGATGGTGACATCGTTGTGGGCTATGTGAATGGTGAGTTCACCATCAAGTTCCTTGACTTGAAGCACAAGGCAGACGGCTACATCGAGCTGCGCCCAGCCAACAAGAAGTATGACCCCATCCGCATAGATGAGTACGATGAGTTTGAAGTATGGGGCGTAGTAGTATGGACAATTAAAAACTGGAAAAAATGACGATTTTGAAGAAGATTATAAACCCGTGGCTGGACCATCCCAAATACAAGTGCTTCGGATGCTCTCCGAATAATCCTTTCGGGCTGCACATGGAGTTTTACGAAGAAGGGGACGACATAGTCAGCACATGGCATCCCGAGAGCAATTATCAGGGCTGGGTGGACACGATACATGGTGGCATCCTAAGCACCTTGATTGACGAGACCTGCGGCTGGGTAGTGACCAGAAAACTGCAGACCAGCGGCTTCACAGTCCAGCTGAATGTGAAGTTCCGCAAGGCAGTATCTACAACTGAGCCTGCGCTTACCATTCGTGCCAGGGTGACCAAGCAGGTGAGGAACCTCGCATACATAAATGCAGAAATAGTCAATTCCTCAGGAGAAGTCTGTAATGAAGGAGAAGCCGTCTATTTCCTGATGAACCAAGAGAAGGCCTTGGAGATGGGCTTCAGGCCATGTGAAGTAGAATAGGAGTATGTACGGCATCGTTGACTGTGATAACTGCTATGTTTCGTGCGAAAGAGTCTTTCGCCCAGACCTGAACGGCAAGCCCGTTGTTGTGTTGAGCAACAATGATGGCTGTGTCGTAGCCCGCAGCAACGAAGCCAAGAAGATGGGCATCAAAGCCGGAACCCCATACTTCCAGCTTGCCCAACTTTACCCAAACAACAAGATAGCCGTGTTCTCCAGCAACTATGAGTTGTATGGAGAGCTGACAGGCAGAATCGTGGAAATCATCAAGCAGGAAGCTCCGGCATATTTCCGCTACAGCATCGACGAGTACTTTGTCTATTTTCCAGATAGACAATGGAAAATGGATAATGGACAATTGACTATGCCTGGAGATAATTTTCAATTTTCAATTATCAATTATCAATTTCTCAAGACTTGGGGCGAGAACCTTCACCAGCGCATCAAGAAAAGTGTGGGAATGCCAGTCAGCATCGGTCTTGGTCCGACGAAGACCTTGGCAAAGCTGGCCAGCCACTTCGCAAAGAAGTACCCAGGCTATCGCCATTGCTGCATGATAGACACAGACGAGAAGCGCGTGAAGGCTCTGAAGCTCTACCCAATAGAAGACGTGTGGGGCATCGGACGAAGATACGCCGCCAAGCTTCAGACTTTAGGCGTACAGACAGCCTACGACTTTGCCCAGCATCACGGCGATTGGGTAAGGAATATCTTCAATAACATCGTGATATATCGCACCTGGCAGGAGCTGAACGGCATCGATGCAGTCCCCAATGAAGAGATGGCCAAGAAGAAAAGCATCTGCACGAGCCGAAGCTTCAACGGTATGGTGAGCGACTTTGAAACCCTGAGACCCCATGTCACAAACTATGCCGTAAGATGTGCCGAGAAGCTAAGAGCCCAGAAAACAGTTGCAGGCGTTATCGGCGTTTTCCTCAATACGAATGTCTTCAGAGAGGACCTGCCTCAGTACTGGAACTTTCAGGAAAAGCGACTCATCGTGCCGACCTGCAGCAGCATAGAGATTGTGAAGGCTGCCACAGAAGTCCTGGAGAAGATTTTCATCCCTGGTTACAAGTACAAGAAGGCAGGTGTTATCGTCATGAGCGTAGGGCCTAACAGTCCCGTTCAAACAGACCTGTTCGACTATAACGCCGAGCAGTTCCAGAAGATGAAGCGGCTGGATGCCGCCATCGACTACATCAACAAAGTGAACGGCAGCGAGACCTTGGTGTTAGGCTCCCAACAATATACGAAAAAAGATGGCAAAGGAAAGGTTGCGACTGAGCGAGAGCAGAGTGGAGCTTGTTCCATCTCTGCCGAGCGTAAGCAAGCTCGACCAAAGGTCAAGGTTGATGTCTTTGCCAATGCCATCAAGCATGGACCGAAGGAGCAGCGAGAGCAGAGCCAAGCTGGATTGGATTCTGCCGAGTCGCGTCTGAGGAAGAGCAAAGCTCAATTCAAGAGTAAGAACTCCACCACGAGGTGGTCAGATATCATCGTGTTAAAATAAAAGTGACATGGAAGTATTGGTAACAATTGAGAAAGCAAAGGATGGCAGCTATTGGTGCCAGACGGAGAATGAAATACTTGGCGGCTATCTAACGTCCACAGGCAGAACCATTGAAGAAGCAAAGGAAAACTTGAACGAATGTCTTGCTGAAGCAAAGGAGGACTTAGAAAGAAGGCAAATGAAAAAAGGCATCATGATGGCGCTGGCGCTG
>JAILRU010000077.1 GCA_024697945.1 Bacteroidaceae bacterium | reverse complement strand
CCGGGCCAAAGACACAAGATTATAGGTACCTTCGAGGAAATTACTGCATCGGTACCTGAGAAGTCTCTCGTTTGCGGTAAGCGTTATACTGGCGGTCGTAACAACACCGGCAAGATGACAGTGCGCTATATCGGTGGAGGTCACAAGCAGAAGTTCCGCTTCATTGACTTCCGACGTGAGAAAGATGGTGTTCCCGCTGTCGTAAAGACAATCGAGTACGATCCGAACCGTTCGGCACGCATCGCACTCCTGTTCTACGCCGACGGAGAAAAGCGTTATATTATTGCTCCTAACGGACTGAAGGTGGGAGCCACTGTGATGAGTGGCGCCGAAGCAGCTCCCGAAATCGGTAATGCTCTGCCGCTGCAGAATATTCCCGTCGGTACTGTAATCCATAACATCGAGCTTCGCCCCGGTCAGGGTGCTCTGCTCGTCCGTTCTGCTGGCAACTTCGCTCAGCTGACTTCGCGCGAAGGCCGTTACTGTGTTATTAAGCTCCCCTCCGGAGAGACCCGTCAGATTCTCTCTGCCTGCAAGGCAACGGTTGGCAGCGTAGGTAACTCAGACCATGCTCTGGAAAGCTCCGGTAAGGCCGGACGTTCCCGTTGGTTGGGACGCCGCCCGCACAACCGTGGCGTTGTTATGAACCCGCACGACCATCCCATGGGTGGTGGTGAAGGTCGCCAGTCAGGTGGTCATCCTCGTTCACGTAAGGGCTTGTATGCTAAGGGACTCAAGACTCGTGCTCCCAAGAAGCAGTCCAACAAGTATATTATCGAGAGATGTAATAAGTAAACACAAAAGTTAGCTAGAATAAAACTATGAGTCGTTCATTAAAGAAAGGTCCGTATATTGAAGTCAGCCTCGAGAAGAAGATTGTCGCTATGAATGAAAGCGGTAAGAAGAACGTGGTCAAGACTTGGTCTCGCGCTTCCATGATTTCTCCTGATTTCGTAGGTCATACGGTGGCCGTTCACAACGGAAATAAGTTTATTCCTGTTTACGTTACAGAGAATATGGTTGGACATAAGCTGGGAGAGTTTGCTCCTACACGCAAGTTCGGTGGCCATGCTGGTAACAAGAAGAAGTAAGCAGGCAATTAATCGTTAATTATAGAGTAATAATATAATGGGAAAAAGAAAGAAATTAGCTGCTGATGCAAGAAAAGAAGCTCGCAAAGCGCAAAGTTTCGCAAAGCTGAGGAATGTGCCCTCTTCTCCCCGCAAGATGAGATACGTGGTTGATTTGGTTCGCGGTATGGAGGTTAACAGAGCACTTGGCACTCTCAAGTTCTGCGTAAAGGCAGCAAGTGAAGACGTCGAGAAGGTGCTTCGCTCAGCCATTGCCAATTGGGAACAGAAGAATGAGCGTAAAGCCGAAGAAGGCGAGCTCTATATCTCTAAGATCTTTGTGGACGAGGGCGCTACCCTCAAGCGTATGAGACCCGCTCCTCAGGGCCGTGGTTACAGAATTCGCAAGCGTTCAAACCACATTACGTTGTTCGTTGACAGTAAGAATAAAGATTAAGCAAAAGTATGGGACAGAAAGTTAATCCTATAAGCAACCGCCTCGGAATTGTCCGTGGTTGGGATTCAAATTGGTTTGGAGGTAAGGATTTTGGAGAATCTATCCTCGAGGATAGCAAGATCCGTAAGTACCTCGATGCTCGTCTTGGTGACGCAAGCATCTCGCGCATTGTCATCGAACGTACCCTCAAGATGGTGACTATCACCGTTTGCACTGCTCGTCCAGGTCTTATCATCGGTAAGGGCGGAGAAAAGGTGGATACCCTCAAGGAAGAGTTGAAGAAGCTCACTCAGAAGGATGTTCAGATTAACATCTTTGAAGTGAAGAAGCCCGAACTCGATGCAGTTATCGTTGCCAACAACATCGCTCGCCAGGTGGAAGGCAAGATAGCATACCGTCGTGCCATCAAGATGGCTATTCAGAACACCATGCGTGCTGGTGCAGAAGGAATCAAGGTTCTGATCTCCGGTCGTCTCAACGGTGCCGAAATTGCCCGTTCAGAGATGTTCAAGGAAGGCCGTACTCCCCTGCACACGCTGCGTGCTGACATCGACTACTGCCAGTCAGAGGCTCTGACGAAGGTTGGTCTGCTCGGCATCAAGGTGTGGATTTGCCGTGGTGAGATTTATGGCAAGAAGGATCTTGCTCCTAACTTTACTCAGCAGAAGGACAATGGCCGTAATTTTGGCGGTGGTGACAGAAAGAACTTCCGTCGTAAGAAGAACAATAATCGCTAAAATCAGATTATCATGTTACAACCTAAAAGAACCAAATATAGAAGACCGCAAAAAGGTCGTTGCAAAGGCAATGCCATGCGTGGCAACCAGCTGGCATTCGGTTCGTTCGGTATCAAGTCTCTCGAGACACACTGGATTACCGCACGCCAGATTGAGGCTGCCCGTGTTGCTATGACACGTTACATGCAGCGTGAGGGACAGAGCTGGATTCGTATCTTCCCCGACAAGCCAGTTACCAAGAAACCCGCAGACGTACGTATGGGTAAGGGTAAGGGTGATCCCGTTGGATACGTATTCCCCATCACTCCCGGCCGCATTATTTTCGAGATTGAAGGCGTTTCATACGAAATCGCCAAGGAAGCACTTCGTCTGGCATCCCAGAAGTTGCCAGTCACAACGAAGTTCATTGTTAGACGTGATTACGACAAAAACGCATAATTATGAAGATTGCAGAAATTAAGGAGATGACTACTGCCGATTTGGCAGAGCGCATACAGACGGAGCAGGCAAACTACAAGCAGATGCTCCTGAACCATGCAGTATCACCCTTGGCTAACAGTGCACAGATTAAGGCTGCGCGTCGTGACATTGCACGCCTCAAGACCGTGCTTCGCCAAAGAGAGTTGAACAAATAATAAATGGTCTTAAACATGGAAGCAAGAAATTTAAGAAAGACGAGAACAGGTGTTGTCGTAAGCGACAAGATGGATAAGACCATTGTTGTAGCTGCGAAGTTTAAGGAGAAGCACCCCATCTATGGAAAGTTCGTTTCTAAGACTAAGAAGTATCATGCTCATGATGAGAAGAACGACTGCCATAAGGGTGACACCGTCCTGATTATGGAAACCCGTCCCTTGAGCAAGACCAAGAGATGGAGAGTAGTAGAAATCGTAGAAAGAGCCAAGTAATTATGATACAAGCAGAATCTAGATTAGTAGTAGCAGATAATAGCGGCGCCAAGGAGGCTATGTGCATCCGTGTGCTTGGTGGCACTCGTCGTCGCTATGCATCTGTGGGTGATGTGATTGTCGTCTCTGTGAAGAGCGCAATCCCCACTAGTGATGTTAAGAAGGGTACCGTATCAAAGGCCTTGATTGTACGTACTAAGAAGGAAGTCCGTCGTGCTGACGGTTCCTACATTCGTTTTGATGATAACGCTTGCGTTCTTCTGAACAATGCAGGCGAACTGCGTGGTAGTCGTATTTTCGGTCCTGTTGCTCGTGAGTTGCGTGCCGCCAACATGAAGGTGGTTTCACTGGCACCCGAAGTTCTTTAATCAATTTAAGATTTCAGTAATGAATAGTTTACACATTAAGAAAGGCGATACAGTTTACGTGAACTCTGGTAACGACAAGGGCCAGAAGGGTAAAGTGTTAAAGGTTCTCGTTAAGGAGAAGCGCGCCATTGTTGAAGGTGTTAATAAGGTGAAGAAGAGCCAGAAGCCCAGCGCCAAGAACCCTCAGGGTGGAATCGTTGAGATGGAGGCTCCCATTCAAGTTTCTAAGCTCAATCCCATCGTGGACGGTAAAGTTGTCCGTTCCAATGGTAAGGCCAGGAAAGTAACTGTATAATTAATAGGAGAAGTAAATAATGGCAAATACTGCAAGCCTTAAGAAAGAATATGCCGAGCGTATTGCTCCTGCACTGATGAAGCAGTTCAACTACTCTTCACCGATGCAGATTCCTGTTTTGAAGAAGATTGTAATCAATCAGGGCTTGGGAATGGCAACTGCTGACAAGAAGATTATCGACGTTGCAATCAATGAGCTTACTGCTATTACCGGTCAGAAGGCCGTTGCTACAGTTTCCAAGAAGGACGTCGCTAACTTCAAGTTGCGTAAGAAGATGCCTATCGGTGTCATGGTAACATTGCGTCGCGAGAGAATGTATGAGTTCCTTGAGAAGCTTGTACGTGCGGCTCTGCCCCGTATTCGTGACTTCAAGGGAATAGAAAGCAAGTTGGATGGCCGTGGTAACTATACTCTCGGTATCCAGGAGCAGATCATCTTCCCCGAGATTAACATTGATACCATCGAGCGCATTCTCGGTATGAACATCACGTTCGTTACCACCGCTAAGACTGATGAAGAGGGTTTTGCTCTGCTCAAGGAGTTTGGCCTTCCCTTTAAGAACGCTAAAAACGACTAAACGATATGGCAAAAGAATCAATGAAGGCCCGCGAGGTCAAGAGAGCGAAACTCGTGGCTAAGTATGCTGAGAAGCGTGCAGCGCTGAAGAAGATTGTGAACAGCGGCGACCCCGTTGAGGCATATGAGGCAGCCCAGAAGCTGCAGGCAATTCCTCGCAACGCCAACCCCATCCGTCTTCACAACCGTTGCAAGATCACCGGTCGTCCAAAGGGTTATATGCGCATGTTCGGCCTTTCACGTATTCAGTTCCGTGAGATGGCTTCAAGCGGTCTTATCCCCGGTGTGAAGAAAGCTAGCTGGTAAGTTTTATTTTTAATATTGTCGGGAGCGTCCCGATCAATTAAATTCTAATTTATATGACAGATCCAATTGCAGACTATTTGACAAGGTTGCGCAACGCAATTCAGGCCAAGCACAGAGTAGTGGAAGTGCCTGCGTCAAATCTTAAGAAGGAAATCACAAAGATTCTCTTCGAGAAGGGCTACATCTTGAACTATAAGTTCGTAGAAGATGGCCCTCAGGGTACAATCAAGATTGCCTTGAAGTATGATGCCGTCAACAAGGTGAATGCTATCAAGAAGCTAATCAGAATATCCACGCCCGGTATGCGTAAGTACACCGGTTACAAGGATATGCCGAGAGTTATCAACGGACTGGGTATCGCTATCCTTTCCACATCTAAGGGTGTTATGACGAACAAAGAGGCTGCCGACCTCAAGATTGGCGGTGAGGTTCTTTGCTACGTTTATTAATTGAAGGAGGAATACGTTATGTCAAGAATAGGTAAATTGCCCATTAACATTCCTGCCGGAGTGACCATTACACTCAGTGATGACAACAAGGTTACCGTAAAAGGTCCTAAGGGTGAATTGTCTCAGGTTGTCAATCCTTCCATTAAGGTTAACATTGCCGATGGAGTGGTGACTTTTGAGATTGTTGAAGAAAACGACACCGTTGAAACGAAGCAGAAGCAGGCATTTCACGGTCTCTACCGTGCTCTCATCAACAACATGGTTGTCGGTGTTTCAGAAGGCTACAAGAAGCAGCTGGAGCTCGTAGGTGTTGGCTATCGTGTATCTAACCAGGGCAACCTCCTGGAGTTCGCGCTTGGCTATACTCACCCCATTCTCTTCCAACTCCCCTCTGAAATCAAGGTTGAGACTAAGTCTGAGAGAAACCAGAACCCCCAGATTATCCTCGAGTCCTGCGACAAGCAGCTCCTGGGTCAGGTTTGTGCTAAGATTCGCTCTTTCCGTAAGCCCGAGCCTTACAAGGGCAAAGGTGTTCTGTTCCTCGGTGAGCAGATCCGCAGAAAGTCCGGTAAGTCGGCTGGTGCTAAGTAACATCTAAAACAATTAAGATTATGATTACTAAGATAGAAAGACGAATCAAGATTAAGTACAGAGTTCGCAATAAGATTTCTGGTACTGCAGAGCGTCCCCGTATGTCTGTCTTCAGAAGCAACAAGCAGATATATGTACAGATTATTAATGATATGACCGGTACCACTCTGGTCAGTGCTTCTTCTCTCGGCATGGAGGCATGCCCCAAGAAGGAACAGGCTGCCAAGGTTGGTGAGATTGCTGCTAAGAAGGCTCTCGAGGCTGGTATTACCACAGTCGTTTTCGACCGCAATGGTTACCTCTATCATGGCAGAGTGAAAGAAGTTGCTGATGCAGCACGTAACGGTGGACTTAAATTCTAAAGAACTATGGCAAATAAGGTTAAGATAAGCAGCGAAATGGAGTTGAAGGACAGACTTGTTGCAATCAACCGTGTAACCAAGGTTACAAAGGGTGGTCGCACATTCACCTTCGCCGCTATTGTTGTTGTTGGTAACGAGAATGGTATCATCGGTTGGGGTCTTGGCAAGGCAGGTGAAGTCACCGCAGCTATTGCTAAGGGCGTGGAGTCAGCCAAGAAGAATCTTGTACAGGTTCCTGTCTTGAATGGCACTGTGCCTCACGAGGCCGCTGCTAAGTTCGGTGGTGCCAGTGTACTCATCATGCCTGCCTCCACAGGTACAGGCGTTGTTGCTGGCGGTGCTATGCGTGCTGTCCTCGACAGCGTAGGTATTAAGGACTGTCTGGCCAAGTCAAAGGGTTCTTCCAACCCCCACAACTTGGTGAAGGCTACCATTGCAGCACTCTCTGAGATGCGCGATGCAAGGACCGTAGCAGCCAACCGTGGTGTCAGCATAGAAAAAGTATTTAGAGGATAAGGAGGTAAAGTATGGCAACTATCAAAGTACAGCAAGTAAGAAGCCGCATTCATGCTCCCCGCACTCAGAAGGCCACTTTGGACACTCTGGGCCTGAGGAAGATGAATCAGGTTGTCGAGATTGAAGACAATGCCTCTAATCGTGGCTTGATTAATGCAGTTCATCATCTGGTTAAGGTGATTGGCTGATAGTATTATGAACAATTAACGTCGATTATATTATGAAATTGAATAATTTGAAACCTGCTGCCGGATCAACTCACAGTCGTAGAAGACTTGGTCGTGGTCCCGGTTCTGGCTTGGGTGGTACATCTACTCGTGGCCATAAGGGAGCCAAGGCACGTTCCGGTTACAAGAGGAAGATCGGTTTCGAAGGTGGTCAGATGCCTCTGCAGCGTCGTCTGCCTAAGTTTGGCTTCAAGAATATCAACCGTGTAGAGTATCAGGTGGTCAATCTCTCTTCCATTCAGAAGCTCGTTGAGAAGACGAATCTGGAGAAGATTACTATCGAGGACATGGTTGTAGCAGGATTGGTTTCTGCCAAGGGTTTGGTTAAGGTTCTTGGTAATGGCACCCTGACCGCCAAGGTTGAGGTTGTTGCTAATGCCTTCTCCAAGTCTGCAGAAGAAGCTATCCAGAACGTAGGTGGTACCGCAACTAAACTTTAATTCTGATGAAATCTATAAAAAAGTTTTTTGAAACATTGCGCAACATTTGGCGTATCGAGGACCTGCGGACCAGGATTCTCATCACGCTGGCATTCGCTGCGATGTATCGATTCGGATCATTCATTGTACTTCCCGGCATCAATCCGGAGGCTCTGACTGCTCTGAGAGAACAGACCAACACGGGACTTATGTCTCTGCTGAACATGTTCTCCGGTGGTGCGTTCTCCAATGCATCCATCTTTGCACTGGGTATCATGCCCTACATCTCGGCCTCCATCGTCATCCAGCTTTTCGCTTTCGTTGTGCCTTACTTCCAGAAGATGCAGCGTGAGGGTGAGAGCGGACGTCGCAAGATGAATCAGTACACACGTTATCTGACCATGTTAATTCTGCTTGTTCAGGCTCCGTCATATCTGATTAACCTGAAGATGCAGGCACAGGGCGCGCTGAATCCCGCTATCAGCTGGACAATGTTCATGTTTGCAAGCACCGTTATCCTCGCGGCTGGCAGCATGTTCATCCTGTGGATTGGCGAGCGCATTACCGACAAGGGTATTGGTAACGGTGTATCACTCATCATTATGCTGGGTATCATTGCCCGTCTGCCTCAGGCGTTCGGCCAGGAGTTCGTTTCCCGCATGAACAATGCGTTGGGTGGTGGCTTGATAATGTTCATCCTGGAGCTTCTGTTGCTCTTCGTGGTGATTCTTGCAGCCATCATGCTCGTTCAGGGAACCCGCAAGGTGCCTGTACAGTATGCCAAGAGAATGGTAGCTGGACAGCAGGTTGGAGGCGTTCGCCAGTACATCCCCCTCAAGGTGTTTGCTGCTAACGTGATGCCCATCATCTTTGCACAGGCCATTATGTTCATTCCCATCACACTGCTTGGTCTCGTTGCCAACGGTCAGGCCGCTTCGCCTGTACTCATGGCCCTGTCCGACCACACAAGTTGGGCATACAACATCGTCTTTGCCCTGCTCATTATTGCGTTCACATATTTCTATACAGCCATTACCCTGAACCCCGTTCAGATGGCAGAGGATATGAAGCGCAACAACGGTTTCATTCCTGGCATCCGTCCGGGCAGGGAGACCGCAGAGCACATCGACAAGATAATGGACCGCATCACATTGCCTGGATCATTGTTCCTGGCTGCGATTGCCTGTATGCCTGCCTTCGCAGGACTGCTCAATGTGAAGCCCGAGTTCGCTCAGTTCTTTGGCGGCACATCTCTGCTCATCCTCGTCGGTGTGGTACTCGACACACTCCAGCAGATTGAGAGTCATCTGCTCATGAGACACTATGATGGCTTGTTGAGCTCCGGCCGTATTCATGGCCGTTCCGGTATATCTTCACATTAAGGAATAGTCACCAGCGGATGATTTTTCTTAAGACTGAAGACGAGATAGAATTAATGCGAGCTGCCAACCAGCTTGTTGCCAAGACCCTGGCCGAAGTGGGGAAACATGTCAGGCCAGGTGTTACGACAAAAGAGTTGGACAAGGTAGCAGAAGAATTTATACGCGACAATGGTGCGGTGCCTACCTTCAAGGACTTCCCCAATCCCTGCGGGGGCACACCGTTTCCAGCGTCCATTTGCACCTCGGTCAATGATGTCGTGGTGCATGGTGTCCCCAACGACACGCCGTTAGTGGACGGAGATATCGTGTCGGTGGACTGTGGAACGCTTCTGAATGGCTTCAACGGCGACTCGTGCTACACATTCCGTGTTGGCGAGGTTTCCGAAGAAGTAGTTCAGTTGCTCGATGTCACGAAGAAAGCACTCTATGAGGGCATAGCTGCAGCCCAGCAGGGCAGGCGCATCGGAGACATCAGTTATGCGGTGCAGACACTTTGCGAGTCACATGGCTACGGAGTCGTTCGCGAGTTCGTGGGTCATGGCATAGGCCGCGAGATGCATGAAGACCCCCAGGTTCCCAATTACGGGCGGAAGGGCAACGGCTCGATGATAAAGAGCGGTCTGTGCATTGCGATAGAACCTATGATATCGATGGGAAGTCCCAAGGTCTATCTGGACCAGGACAACTGGACAGTCAGGACTCGCGACGGAAAACCTTCTGCCCACTTCGAGCACACCATAGCGGTGCACAAGGGCAAAGTTGAGATTCTGTCTTCCTTCGAAGATATAGAAAAGGCAAATTAAATAAGTATGGCAAAACAGGCTGTTATAGAACAAGATGGTGTAATTGTGGAATCGCTCTCCAATGCGATGTTCCGTGTTGAACTTGAGATAGGTCAGAAGATTATCTGCAACATCTCCGGCAAGATGAGGATGCATTACATCAAGATACTTCCAGGTGACAAGGTCAAGGTCGAGATGAGTCCGTATGACCTGACAAAAGGACGTATTGTATTCAGATATAAATAAAAACAACAATATGAAAACAAGAGCTTCTTTGAAAAAACGTACTCCGGACTGCAAGATAGTCCGTCGCAAGGGACGTTTGTATGTTATTAACAAGAAAAACCCCAAGTTCAAGATGCGCCAGGGGTAGTCATTATTGCAAACAAGAAAAATATAGTATATGGCAATTAGAATTGTTGGTGTAGATTTGCCTCAGAACAAAAGAGGCGAAATCGCTTTGACCTATATATTCGGAATAGGTCGCAGTAGCTCCGCCAAGATCCTCGAGAAGGCTGGCGTGGATAAGGACAAGAAGGTTACAGACTGGACTGACGAGGAAGCCGGTAAGATCCGTGAGATTATCGGTGCCGGGTATAAAGTCGAGGGTGACCTCCGCTCTGAGATTACGATGAACATCAAGCGTTTGATGGATATCGGTTGCTATCGTGGTGTTCGTCATCGTAATGGTCTGCCCGTTCGTGGTCAGAGCACTAAGAACAATGCTCGTACACGTAAGGGTAAGAAGAAGACTGTTGCAAACAAGAAAAAGGCTACTAAATAATAATTGATATGGCAAAGAAAACAGTTGCTACAAAGAAAAGAGTGGTGAAGGTTGACGCAATGGGTCAGCTCCACGTACACAGCTCGTTCAACAATATCATTGTATCTTTGGCCAACAGCGAGGGTCAGGTCATTTCCTGGTCTTCTGCCGGAAAGATGGGTTTCCGTGGCTCTAAGAAGAACACCCCCTACGCTGCCCAGATGGCTGCACAGGATTGTGCAAAGACAGCCTACGACCTGGGTCTGCGCAAGGTGAAGGCATTCGTCAAGGGTCCCGGTAACGGCCGTGAGTCAGCAATCCGCACCGTCCATGGTGCAGGTATTGAAGTCATCGAGATTGTCGATGTCACTCCACTTCCTCACAACGGCTGCCGTCCTCCAAAGAGAAGAAGAGTTTAATAATAAGCGTTATATCATAACGTTATATCGTATTATCGAAAAATAATTATAGATAAACTATGGCAAGATATACAGGACCTAAGTCAAGGATTGACCGTCGTTTCGGTGAAGCTATCCTGGGTAATCCCAAAGTTCAGGCTAAGCGTAACTTCCCTCCCGGCCAGCATGGAAACAATCGTCGTCGCAAGACCTCCGAGTATGGCATCATGCTTGCTGAGAAGCAGAAGGCAAAGTACACCTATGGCGTACTGGAGAAGCAGTTCCGCAATATGTTCGAGAAAGCAGCCCGCACCAGTGGTATTACTGGTGAGATCCTCCTTCAGAATCTTGAGAGCCGTCTTGACAACATCGTTTACCGTCTGGGCATCGCTCCAACCCGTCGTGCTGCCCGTCAGCTTGTCAACCACAAGCACATCGTTGTGGATGGCAAGGTAGTAGGTATCCCTTCTTATAGCGTCAAGCCCGGCCAGGTGGTAGGAGTTCGTGAGCGCAGCAAGAGCCTTGAGGTAGTACAGGATGCTCTGGCAGGTTTCAATCATTCCAAGTACCCCTGGATTGAGTGGGACGAGAGTCAGAAGGCAGGCAAGTATCTCCACAAGCCCGACCGTGCTGACATCCCCGAGACCATTAAGGAGCAATTGATAGTCGAGTTATACTCTAAATAAAATATAAGAATGGCGATATTAGCATTTCAAAAACCCGATAAGGTTATAATGTTGGAGGCGGACGACAAGTTCGGAAGGTTCGAGTTCCGCCCCTTGGAAGGTGGTTTCGGTACTACCATTGGTAATGCTTTGCGCCGCATCCTTCTCTCCTCGCTTGATGGCTTTGCTATCAACACCGTGTCCATCTCTGGCGTTGAGCACGAGTTTGCCACTGTGCCTGGAGTCAAGGAAGATGTCACCAACATTATATTGAACCTGAAACAAGTAAGGTTCAAGCAAATCGTAGAAGATTTCGAGACAGAGAAAGTCGCAGTCACCGTCGAGAACACCACAGAGTTCCGTGCCGGAGACTTCAACAAGTATCTGGTAGGCTTCGAGGTGCTCAACCCCGAGCTGGTGATATGTCATCTGGATGCCAAGGCCTCCCTGCGCATCGAGATCAACATCAACAAGGGCCGCGGCTATGTCCCTGCCGACGAGAACCGCATCTATTGCACCGACGTGAATGTCCTGCCCATCGATTCCATCTACACCCCAATCAGGAATGTCAAGTACACAGTAGAGAACTTCCGCGTAGAGCAGAAGACCGACTACGAGAAGCTCGTGCTTGAGATTACCACTGATGGTTCCATACACCCGAAGGATGCGCTCAAGGAAGCAGCCCGTATCCTCATCCACCACTTCATGCTGTTCTCCGACGAGAAGATAACCCTCGAGAACAGCGACCTTGAGGTGAACGAGGAGTTCGACGAGGAGGTTCTGCACATGCGCCAGCTCCTGAAGACCAAGCTCGTCGATATGGACTTGTCAGTACGTGCCCTCAATTGCCTCAAGGCTGCCGATGTGGATACCCTTGGCGATTTGGTACAGTACAACAAGACCGACCTGCTCAAGTTCAGGAACTTCGGAAAGAAATCGCTCACGGAGCTTGATGATTTGCTCGAGAGTCTGAATCTGTCGTTTGGAACCGATATTTCTAAGTACAAATTAGATAAAGAATAACGAAAATGAGACATAATAAGAAATTCAACCATCTGGGTCGTACTGCATCCCACAGAGCCGCTATGTTGAGCAACATGGCCATCTCTCTGATCATGCACAAAAGAATCACTACGACCCTCGCCAAGGCAAAGGCCTTGAAGAAGTATGTAGAGCCCCTCATCACCAAGTCGAAGGAGGACACTACCAATTCCCGTCGCGTTGTGTTCAGCTATCTGCAGGACAAGCACGCCATCACCGAGCTGTTCACCGTAATCTCCCAGAAGGTTGCTGACCGTCCCGGAGGTTACACCCGCATCATCAAGACCGGTTTCCGTGCCGGAGATGCAGCCCCCATGTGCTTCATCGAACTCGTTGACTTCGACGATAACATGGCCAAGACAGCCAAGAAGACAAAGCGCACGCGTCGTTCTTCAAAGAAGTCAGCCGCACCCGCAGCAGCTGAAGCACCCGCAGCCGAGGCATCCGCAGCAGAAGCCGCAGAGACTGCAGCACCTGCCGAAGAAGCTCAAGCCGAATAAATTCTAAATTGCAATAATGAAAGCCGCTTCGTCCGTGAAGGATGGAGCGGTTTTTTAGACCCCTTTAACTTCCTTTTTCTCCGCAACTAACATTGCGCCTTGGTGCTAAAGCATCCAAGAACTTCCCTTTTATCTTCCCTTTTAACTCCCTTTTTAACTTCCTCTTTAACTTCCTTTTTAACTTCCTTTTTAACTTCCTTTTTAACTTCCTTTTTTAACTTCCTACTATGAAATTAAGCGCCATTATCATAGGGCTTTTCGTTGCCACGGCATTGCAGCCAGCAACAGCCAAGAAAACAGGAGACAACACCCTGACCCTCCTCTATTGGAACATCCAGAACGGCATGTGGGACGGGCAGACTGACGACTACCAGCGCTTCACCGACTGGGTGTCACGCCAGCAGCCCGACATCTGCGTCTGGTGCGAGGCACAGAAACTCTATGTCACCAATACCGACAAGAGCGAGAAAGAGACAGAAGAAGAATGCCTGGCACGGTGGCGCAGACTCGCAGAACGCTACGGACACCCCTATGTCTATCTGAGCGCCCATCCCGACAACTATCCCCAGCTCATCACCTCCCGCTTCCCGATGGAGGCAGAGCAGCTCATCACCGGCAATGCCGATACGGTCGTTTGTCACGGCGCATCCTGGTACAAGCTCCGGCTCAAGAAGAAAAAGACCCTCAACCTCGTCACCCTCCATACCTGGCCCATGGGATACGGCTATCGCGTGTCGGCAGAGAATCGAAAAGAGAGTCAAGCCAATGGAGAGGGCGACAAGTTCCGTCGCACAGAAATAGAATACATCTGCAAGACCACCGTGCTCTCCCATCCCAAGGCCGGGAAAGAACTGTGGGCCATGATGGGCGACTTCAATTCCATATCGCGCGTAGATGACGAAACCTATCAGTTGCCCGAGAACACCACAAGGTACCTCCTGCACGACTACATACGCACCTCAACACCCTACATCGACCTCATCAAAGCCACCTATCCCCAGGAGTTCATGCGTACCACCGGAGGCAATTCACGCATCGACTTCATCTACGTCACCCCCGCATTGTTCGACAAAGTACGATATGCCGCGATACTCAAGGACGACTACACCACGCCAGTGCGAAACCCCCAGAAAATCTCCAACTTCTGGCACCCGTCCGACCACCTGCCCATATTGATGAAGTTCCAGTCCGAACCAGAGTAATAACTCAACTTACCGTTGAAAAGCTCTTTCTTTCCACCTCATTCTTTACCTTAACCATTAATTCGTTTTCCTCTCTTTTTTCAAATTAGGGTTTATAAATTTTGAATATTGAATTAAATAGTTGTATCTTTGTAAGCGTCCCGTGCATTAAAAGCGCGTATTGGTGTTTAAGTGCATCCAAGAAGGGAATAAAATGTCCCATGGAATATTATGACAGAAAAAGAGAACAAACTCATACACTATAAAGATATTGAAGGCAAGGTAAGCATGATGACCAACTTCAAGGGCAACTATGTGACGCGCGATGATGTTAGGATTGCCAAGAACTACCTAACCTGGAACTTCAGCGACTGAATTTGCTTACATCATAATTTCTCGACTATGCTGAGTTTCAGGCTCTTGAGCAGAATCCGATGAGAATGGTAGATTGGATACAAGCACTTGATGAGCAGATTCTTCGATTGCGAAAAAATATTCTAGAGGGTAGTGGTACCGTTTCACACCAGGAAGCTATTGAAAAGGCTGAGCGCGAGTTTGAAATCTATCGTGAACGGGAAATGAAAATGTTAGAAAGCGACTTCGACAAGGCCGTAAAAGCACTTTTGGACAATACGCACAAAATGTCATAGGGCGTATAAAGAGCGTTTCCCTGAAGATTTCATGTTTCAATTAACAATGTAGCATATAGTTGATATGAAAAAATAGGTTTTCAGCGGTCGCTGAGAATTCACAAACATAGTAAACTCTCCCTGAGAACATAGTTTCATATCCCTATTCAGATAGGGCTTTCGCCCTATTTAGATGCCTTTTTCTCCCCATTAAAGCCGGACCTTTTGCATGATGGGACATGCACATTCTTTGTAGGTCTTTGAGATTATATGCAAAGGCCTTTGCGCAATCAAGGAGCTACTATACTGCAAAAATGATACGACTGGTCGTTTAGACGTTATGGGGCAAAGATTCAGCCTTTCAGCCATACCGTTGAAAGGCTTTTTTGTGCCTGAGGCTGAAATAATCCGCCAATTTCTTTGTACGAAAGGGAGAAAATCGTATCTTTGCAAACAGAAAAAAGTATTGATATGGGACAATTGGCATTCCTGAGGATGTTTATTTTGGTGGCATTTTCACTTGATGTGAACGATAACCGGCGCCATGTTCACGTTTTCAGGAAAGGCAAGCGACACCAGCATTCTCTCGCAAAGATATGGATTGAGAAGAATGGACAGCAATGCGTGGAGATAGCGGAATCGGAATTGTCTCAAAAGGAAAACGAGATGTTGGTTGCTGCCATTAACCGCCATTGGGATTTCATTAACAAACAAATCACGAAGGTGTTTAATGGAGAGAAGACCATTTCGATTGATATTGAGAAATAAAAAGAGGAGGACAAAGATATGTGCAAGATTAAAGGAGTATCATTAGGAATTAAAGACCTGAACTTCACAACTTATCGTGGCAAGATGGTTGCACGTCTGACAGATGGGCGTGTTGTAATCGTTCCTGTTTCATTCTTTCCGGACATTCAGCACATGCCAGTGAAGGAACGCCAGAAATGGATGGTGCTCGACAACCAGTATTTCACCTTCGAAAATATGACAAGGGTATATTCACTGCTCGACTTGCTAAAGGTCGCATGAATGTTTTTGGCGGTCGCTGAGAATTCATAAACATAGTAAACTCTCCCTGAGAACATAGTATCTTATCCCTATTCAGATAGGTCTTTCTCCCCATTTAGATGCCTCTTCCTTCTCGCTAAACGTGCTCCTTTTGCATGATGTGACATGCACATTTTTGTGCAATCATCATCTCGTCACTGTATCTTCAACAGGTGTTATTGAGGATTATTTTGATTTATTTTGAGAAATTCCCCTTTCAATGATTTGTTGTTGAATAAAAAATCGTATTTTTGCAAAACATTATGGAAACAGTCGAGGCACTTATTTCATCAGTTTTAGAAGATATTAGACAAAAAGGTTATTCTTTAATTCAGCCTTTTGTTATTGGAAATGTGGAAGGAAGGATGCTGCTGTTCGCTGAGGCCAATGGAGTCTCTCTGGGTGGAAATGAGCTATACATGAGTGCTAAACAACTTCAACATTGCTTGCGTGCATCAAAAGGTGCAAAAGGTCTTGCCGTTGACGATTCCGACTTGATAGGATTTCCCAAGAACCGTTTTCAGATGGATCTTTATTATGATGGCGAATGCTTTATCTATACTGATGGTCACTCGAAATTTTTTATTCACCCCAATTATAAGATGAAAATAAGCCGTGAAGTAGTCAAACGTGTGAATTTCATTACAGCCACACGTAGGACAGACAAAAATGAATTCAACGGCAAACGTTACATAAAAATAGAAATCGACGGTTCCACAAAGTGAAACCGTCGACTTTATAGAGTGAAGGAAACCAAGCGGCAAGGTCGAATTGCTCATCATCACTCAGATGCCACCGTTCCGCACATCGTGGCTCTACTTGGCTTCACCTTCCACGCTGCAAAGGTAAGCGTTTTTACTATATCCTCCAAACATTTCTGTTTTTTTCTTTGTACATACAAGAGAAATGCTATGTTGACAGGACAAACGAGGAAAGATACAATGAAGAAACAACTGCAAAAATAGTTAATTGCAGGAAGGTCTTTACATTTTACCCTCATTTGCTTTTGGCGTATTATATTTTTTGTATTTTTGCAGAAAAGAAACACTATGTGTACACCTACGCTCAGAGAAATAGCCAACCAGCAGGAGCTTATGAACTACGAGGAGAGCCTTAAGGATTACCGCGACATGTACAGCGTAATGAAGACTCAGTTGGATAAAGGGCGAGCCCAAGGAAAAGCTGAAGGAATGGCAGAAGGAATGGCAGAAGGAATGGCCAAGGGGAAGGCAGAAGGATTAGCCCGAGGAAAGGCTGAGGGAAAGACAGAAGCTAATGTTGAGAACGCCCGAAAGATGAAAGTCAAGGGATATGCTATAGCTGATATATCTGAAATTACCGGCCTCTCAATTGAATTTATTGAGAATCTATAGCTTATTAGTAGTAACTATTATACATTATCTATAATATATTAATTTCGCCTATGACATAAACAACATAACAAGGACATAAAAATAAATAGCGTCCGCTTAGATTCAGCCTTTCAGCTTACCGTTGAAAGGCTTTTTTTAGGTCTAATCTAATGCCAAACCTATACCATTTGTATCTGCGAGTCTAATGACTACTCCTTTAATTATCAATCACTTACAGATAAGCAAAACTTTAATAGGTAATGGTTTAGAAACTTCCTGTCTGCGTCGTTCTGCTTTGTTTCAATATGTCAAATATCTGATGCAAAGGT
>JAILRU010000044.1 GCA_024697945.1 Bacteroidaceae bacterium | reverse complement strand
CTTTTTAAACTGCTCGCGGTTATAGAATTTGGCAAGTGCCTGTATATCACCAAAAGTATCTTCCACTTCAAAGCCCGTATCTGCCCAAGTGGAATTATCAAATATCTCTTTCGATACTATATCATTTCCGATTAGAGAAGGGATGGCAATATTTTCTTTCCAATAATCCTCTACCGCAGCAAAACTGGCGGGATCTATGGTCTTACTGATAATACCGTCGGCATCAGTCTTAGCCTTTAATGCATTACGTAGTGCAAGGGGAAACATTACCTTGTCATCTTCGTCACTTACAGTTGCCAAAGCTTCACCAACCACATATCCAGCCAGAGCACGATAAACTCGATTAGGAAACTTGCGACCAGTCTGTGTGTTGACGTGTTCTATAAAGTCTGTAGCTGGTATGTCTAAACAAAGATGCAGCACGCAATCTTCGTATTGTCCTATTTCAATCGCTTCCACATACGTTGAGCATGCCTCCTCTAATGCGGTTACTATGCTCTGTTCATAAGGAAACACCAGAACCTCTGTCAGTATATTATTTAAGTCTCGTTCCATATCAAACGCCATATTTCGTTAACGCAGCACTTAATTGCTCAATAACCTCACTCTTTGAGGCATTAGCCTTGAAGAATATTAGCGCATTCGCATACTCTGGTTTGCTCTCATCGTAAGCTTTAGCGTTTATGTCGCAAATTATCTCCTTGATATGCTCAGAACTGAAGAAGCGGTATCTGAGAGCATATAATTCATCTGAATTTGCTACTACTTCTTTCACTTTCTTAACCTCCTTTTTCTGACTTGCAGTTCTAAGTGATTTCTTCTTTAACTCTATCTTTTTCTCATAAGAGAATCGTTCGTCTTGATTAAACTTTTCTCCATCCCAACTATAGCAGATTACTTTCATTCTTAAAATATAACGGTCAATATCCAACTCAAGAATATTATAGACTGGTTGATAAGAATCGGTATCTCCATGTTTCTCCGGCTGGAGGGAACCTAATTGAAGTCTAACGGGTGATTTCCCTTCCTCAGCTTGGGAAATAGACTGTGTATGAACATGTCCGTATAGTTGAATTTTAAACGTTCTGTCAAATTTCAATGCTTGCTCACTCTCGTTATAAAACCACTTGTGGGGGTGGTGCATCATTGAGATGTTGACAAACGTACTATCAGTGGCAGGGTTATAAGCGTATCTTGGTATATAAAGCTTATGCTCTCCATACTGAATTTTGTTAGGGTCTTTCACATCATCTTCATCGCATAATAGTGCAGAATTTAGGCAATGCAGTTTGATGATATAATCTTTAATAACACCTAGCTCCACTTCTTTACGGAAACCTTTATCATTAAAATTTGGAGCTTCTGACAAAATGCCTTCTGCTATACCATCAAGCGAAGAATGTTTATTCGCAAACTTATGGAAAGCCTTGAATGGAGAATAAATCAGCTTTAATTTATCTGGTTCATTATGTTTAGCATTAAGAATAAAATCATCCGCCGTTTCCATTTTCAGAAGCTTTCGCCGTATGTCAAAGCGTTCTTGTTTGTTTATTTCTCTATTTATATCATGGTTTCCTGGAACCACAAAGACTTTTGTCTTGGTTTCATCGCATCCCAGATGTTCAAAAACTCCTTTCAGGAATTCCTCAGCTTTCTCATATTCACTTTCTTGGCCCGTGTTGGCAATATCACCACAAATCAAGATATGATCCAATCCGCCAGTTTCGCGCACCTCATCCATCGCCTCCACAAAGGCAATCTCAAGAGAACGGTATTCGTTCTCATCAGCCTCACAATGGATGAAATGGATGTCAGAAAGTAGTAGAATTCTAAGCATATGCTTTTTAGTTCTTATCTGGCAATAGACATAAAGTCTGCAATATCAATATCAAGATTATTACATACCTTCTCAAAATAAGCGAAATCATCTTCATCTTCAAAAGATATGAAATTATCTCGGTATTTACCTCTCACATGCTTGTCCAAAAGATAATCTTCAAATATTTTCCTCTCAACAATCTTCTGCTCTACATTTTTAGACTCTACTTTATGAATAAGTGCTTTTATATTAAATTTATCCATCTTTAATACATCTGCTGTTTCACATTGTTCTTGAATGCTTATATATATATATGTAAGCACTCAATTACTTCAGAAGTCTGAAAGCGGTCATTTTAGGCCGTATGGTTTACCTTATATATAATGATTATCTTTGCAGCGTTTTATCATCAAACGTGCTAAAGAATGATCAACAAGAAAAAAGAAGGAGGCTTCTATGCCTCAAAAGTGAAACTGTTTCTTAATGAGTATGATGGTGTCCCTCTTGAAGATTTCTGCAAGGCAGAGGGTGTGAGCTACAGTAAGATGCTCAATTGCCTTGGCTGGAACTCAGGTACGAAGCCGCTCGTTCCATCGTCAAATCCACGGAAATTTGCGAAGAAGGCGCAGCCGGTCAGGGCTGAGTCACCAGCTTTGGAACTGAAAGAGTTAGTCATTGACAAATCCATTGATGATGAGAGTGAGGGAACCAGAAGTCAGTCGATTATCCGTGATGTCAAGTCCACATCCTTCCCCAGATGTCACTTCATTGAGGATATAAGCATCCGTATTAACAATCACATAGGAGTGAACATCGGCAAATGCGACGTGTCCTCGCTCTCTGCACTAATTAGGGAAATGGAGGCAGGCCGATGATCAGACTATCCGGTGAATTCAGATATTATCTCTGTATTGAGAATGTCACACTCCGCTACCGTCATCGTGGACTCAGGGAATACATCCGTGGCAAGCTCCACCGCGATCCGGGTAACGGGGATGTCTTCATCTTCCTGTCCCGCGACCTCAGTCGTCTCAGGGTGTACTATTTCCATCATGGTGGCGAGATTCTCACTGAGAAAATTCTCCGTGGAAGCCGTTTTACACATCCGATATTCCTGGATAAGGGAAAGAATGTCTATCATATATCGTGGTCAAGTTTCGTTTACCTGTTAGAGGGGGTAATCAGGAAGGGTAAGGATGAGTTTTTTGAAGAAGAATATGACGATGCAAGGTGCGGAAAAAGAGATGAAAATGCAGTGTGATTTTATTAAGAATATTTAACATAATTCGCTGTGAATTAATTGTTTGAATACTTGCATATATGAATAAAAAGTCGTACCTTTGTAGCATGAACAAGGCCGAGGAGCAGCAGTTTTCCATCCTCACCTCAGAGCTCCGGAATGAGCGTAGCGAGAGGCAGGAGGCCCAGAAGAAGGCTATTCTTCTGGAGCGTGAGAATGCTGTCCTCAAGTCCAAGCATGCGGACATGCAGAGGCGACTCAATGAAAAGATGGACGAGGTTGCCGATATGGTCAGGCAGATGGCCGGTTACATGATGGGTAAAGGCCCCGTCACACTTTCGGACTCCTTACGGAATGCAATTGTTGCAGATGTACGTGAGGAGTTTGAATCCAAGCTTCGCGAAGAACGTGAGGTCCATGCCAGGGAGGTGCAGTCCATGAAAGATCAGTTTGCCGTCATGCTGGCAGCTAAAGACAATGAGATAGCCCGCCTAAGGGCAAAGGACGGCGATGACGGTGCTTCCGCTCATGGTACGACAACAGGAGGCAGCATTCCTGACGGCATGACCCCGGAAGACCGCATTAGACAGCTTGAGCAGCAAAAAGCCAAGTATGCTGCAGAGGCCTATGGTCAGGGGACCGAGTCTGGGAAATATAATCATGGCTGTCAGGAGCCGGTAAGCGCAGATGATCTTGACCAGGAAGGTGCGGACGTGCCTGAGGAGCGTTTCGTGGAGATTGCCAGGAAGGTGAGTGGCGAGATCCGTCAGCGCAAGAGCATGCAGGGACAGAGGAAGCCCCGTAATCCCCAGCCCCTGATAGAGGCAGCCAAGGGAGACAGGGACTGCCTGATAACCCTCAGGCCGGAAAACATGCCGGAGGACGCCTATGAGATAGGCGAGGATGTTACAGTCCGTATATCCTGGGTGGGCGGTCACTTCAGATGCAAGCGTATAGTCCGCAAGAAATACAGGGACCCCCGCGGCAACTATTATCATGTCAATCTTCCTGATGAGTACAGGAACCCGATGGGACGTGAAGAAGTCACAGAGTCGGTAATAGCCCTGGTATACACGCTGCACGGAGAGCACAGGATGACGGTCTCGGAAATAGTCACGTTTCTGAGGAGCCATGGCCTGAACTACAGCGATGGTGCCGTGAAGAACTGGATAAAGAAGGCAGCCGACATACTGGCGCCTCTTGATGAGGCTATACAGGAGGAGATACTTGCCACAGGCAATGACCATGTGGATGAATCCACATTGGAGATTTGTGACAGGCGGCTTCCCAATAAAGATGAGAAGGAAGATGACGTGGAGAGTGACCGTCATTACTTTACACGCTGGATGTTCTGTCACCATGCCCCCAGTATAAAGTTGACGCAATTCGTGTTCTTTGAGCGGGGCAGGAGATCTCGCAAAGCCGTAGAATGCTATTTCAAGAATGTCAGGAAGCGTCTCTTCGCCCATAGTGACGGAGCACCGATGTATAAATGCTATGACGTAACGGCAAAGGATCTTGAAAAATGCTCTGAGGTGGCGGACATCATTATAAGGATTGCCTGTCTTGTGCATGTCAGGCGGCCATTCTTCAAGCTGAGGGATTGTTCTTCGGATGCTCGGGAAATAGTGGGGGCTGCAGACTTGATTTTCCATCTTGACAAGCAGATCAAGGGGAAGTGGGGAGGTGACTTCAACCGAATCGCGCAGGAGCGAGTCCTGCAGATAGGTCCGATACTCCTTAGTATCAAGAACAAGCTTGACATACTTGAAAGAGAGCTTGACCAGGCGAAGGAACCAGAGCTGGTCAAGGCTGTGAAGTATGCCCTTAAGGAATATCCCTGTCTGCTGCACTGTCTGCAGAATGGCGCACTCGACTTTTCGAACAATTGTGTCGAAAGGGAAATCCGCCGGCTGGCAAAATATAGGAACAACAGTTTCTATGCAGGAAGTCCAGAAGGTGGAGTGCGACTTGCCAGAACTCTGACGACCTTTGCCAACTGTAAGGCGTACAATATAGATCCCTACAAGTATCTGTGTGACGTATTCCGTCGCATCAAGAATACAGCCAAGGATGAGTTGGTGAATCTGGTTGCCCACAGATGGCAACCCCAAATGGCTGTAGCTGCCTATTAAAAGCAACCCAAAATTTTAAAAAACTATAAAATTGTGATTACTTTAGGCCCTAACGGGTCTAAAGTGACCGCTTACGTGTACCGATTAAAGCCGTAGAACGCCGATATTTTCGTTGATTTCCGTTGGTGCGTGGGAACTTCCCTTACCTCATCCTCCTTATCCTCGGACTTCACGACACTGCGCCATCCGGGACTGGCCACTGCCTTGCCGCTGCCAGCAAAGACATGCCCCTGCGACTCTATCTCATACCTGATGGTATCGTACTTGCAGGACGGATAAAACTGGATGATATACCTGATGGCTATCATATCATACACCTTCTGCTCCCATTTGTCAAGGCTTTTGGGAACAACACCCGTCGGGATGATGGCATGGTGTGCACTGACCTTGCTGTCATTGAAACACCTGCCTTTCGTTGTGCTATCGGCTCCACCTGCAATATTTGGCGTAGATTCAAGCGGATTGAGGAATTTGACCCTGTGGATTTCCTTGAACCTTTTGAATAACATTAAAATTATATTGTCAATCTTGGATGGATTCATAGTATAAAGTCTATTCCAGCTTTATGTGCTTGTATCATCTGTTGGTTTCGTGGAATAATATAGAGTTTTCCATCCTTACGGAAATGTGCTCCTGTCTGCTTGAAGTGGAAAGAAACATTAGCATTGATACACTGTTCTCGGATATTGAGTACCCAATCATAGTCGCAGACACGGGCATCATTGCCTGACTCACCGCCGACTGTCACTTGTTCACACCATGATCCAAGTCCTTCATGAAAGTCGATGGCCTCCAGTATCGGTTCACAGATGATAGCCTTGTGTTTGATGGGTAGTTCTCGAAAGATGGGCAGACGTTCATCTGTTCTCCTTTGGTTCTCCATCGTGCAGCAGATGGTGACATGTTCATAGCCGTCGCCCCAATCCTCTGGCAGACACTGAGTGATACGCTCAGGCCGCTTCGTGACCATGAAGAAATGCAAGTCTTCGCGTCGTTTTATCATCAGCCAGGCTCTTCGCGCAATTCATCGGCTTCCTCGATGAAGAAGTCCGAGGTGAAGCACGTCCACATGAGCGTACCAGATGAAACCTTCCAGTTTCCCTGTCGGTCACGACGTATGGGCAGATTGAAGCTGGCCGTCTTCGTCACGACATTGGAGTCCTTCTCAAACTCCGCATTGCGACGGTACACATAGCAATGCTGACAGCCCTCGCTTTTCTTGTGGCATCCGTGCCACAGGTTCCACATTTCGCCCATGTTTCCTACTTTATTTCTATTGTTTCTCCCTCTCTGGTGATCTCCCAGAAGGGAATATTCTTCTCATCTGTAAACTCTTTCATGCGCCATGAGGATTCAAAACCACTGGCGACAAAGTGCATGGGAACGAACATGCCTACTTTGAAATGCTCGATGAACTGTCGGCCACCAAGCGTATAACCGTTTCCTATGCGTCCGTCAATCGGGAACATCACAAGGTCAAAGCCGTCTGCCACCTTGCAGATGTCCTTTAATTCGCCCAAATATTGCTTTTCGTGGGCTATCGGGTCTATGTCCTCTTCAAACTCCCCGCTATAGACAGTTTGCCCTGGCACTGCTTCGGGGAGAAATCTTGCATACCAGTTGTTCAAGTCACCTGCTTGGAAGATACGCTTGCCCTCCGTTTCAATTATCCATGATACGCCGCTGTCCGTACTGCCTAATGCCTTGACGGAAACAAAGTCGTCTGACCATGATGCTCCCTTGGCCAACCAAGCGTCGGCTTCTTCCTTGCCTGCTCTCCTGTGTCTGAAAATATCCTTGCTAAGGATATAGGTCACATTCTCCTTACGCTTCCTCCATTTGAAGATTTCTCTTGTGAAGTGGTCTTCGTGAAAGTGACTGGAGAACACATAGAAAGGTTTCTTGCTCTGAAGAACTGATTCCATCACGTCAGCAGGATCCATCCAGTAATCGAATACCAGGATGGATCGCTCTGTTTCGAGCACAAAGCCGCTATGGAAGATGTACGTCAGCGTCATTTCTCCATTTCCTTTGGTAACATATCACAGATGCTATCTTCTCTGATGACTTTTGGAGCTGCCTTTCCTGCCAACACCAATACTCTCTTACCCTTACGGTAGATATGCAGCTGGCGGGAGCGAACCACAGCTGTCAGTTCTTGGTCATCCTGCATAGCTAACCAAAGATAGTGATAAATACCTTCTTCATCAAACAACTTCTTCTGAAGATGCGAGCACATATTGATGGTGTCAATAATCATATCATTTCGCTTTATATTTATGTTGCCTCTGGAATGTCACTCCAGCGGATAATGTAACCGGGCTACGGAAATCATGCTTGATGCTGTCCTTGAACACTCCCGCCTTTCCCTTTCCCCTTTGACAGTATATTGCTGGGAGCCAAGGACAATCGTTTCCGAACCGTATTCACGATTGATCTTGTCAAGTGCCTCGTCGATACGTTTCAGCTTCTCGAAACGCTCGGCATCGTAATCGATGAAATTGGTCTGTATGCCATTTTCAGGACAGATGCCCATGACAATGACACCGCCACGCTTATAGTGGTATCCCTGACGGAAGATTCTCTCCATGCACTTGATGGCCGTCTGGACAATCTGCTGAGTAGAGTTGGACGGAGTAAGCAGTCGTTCCTCGGTCATATTCCAGTACTGGGGCAAGTCCTCACGGAAATGGTTGGTGCCGATGAAGACACAGATCGTCTGGGCCATCGACTCCTGCTTCCTCAGTTTCTCGGCACACCGGGCGGCAAAGTTGGAGATGCTGGTGCGCAGGGTTTTTGCGTCGGTCACCATGTCGGGGAAACTACGGGAGGTGCAGATGCTTTTCTTCTTGCTCATGTCCTCCATCGGGATGCAATCGATAGCGTTCAGTTCCTTCCATGTACGTATGGCCACCACATTGTTCAGGGTGGCACGAACCCACGACTCCGCACGGCTGGCGAAGTCAAGAGCGGTCTTAATTCCCAGAGCCTGCAGACGTGCCGCATAGCATCGCCCGATGCCCCATACCTCATCAATCTCATATTGTCCGAGTGCCTTGATGCGCTGCTCGTCCGTCCCTATCATGCAACAGTGATTGCAGCCCTTGTAGTGCTTGGCATAGTGGCTGGCCATCTTTGCCAGTGTCTTCGTGGGTGCTATGCCAATGCTGACTGGCATCCGGGTGACCTTCCAGATGAATGCCGACAGGTCTTCGCCCCATTTCTTCAGGTCGTAGTTGTCCATGCCCGACAGGTCGCAGAAATCCTCGTCGATGGAATAGCGGTAGAACGTTGGTACTGCCTTGCGGACGAGAGACATCACACGGTCGGTAATGTCACCATACAGCTCATAGTTTGACGAGAAAACCGTTACTTCTCCGTTCGGGAAACGTTCCTTCAGCTGATAATAAGGCAACCCAGCCTTGATGCCCAGGGCCTTGGCCTAATTGCTTCTGGCCACCACCCATCCGTCATTGTTGGAGAGTACGCAGATCGGCTTTCCGTTCAAGTCAGGACGGAAGACACGCTCGCAGGAAACGTAACAGTTATCGCAATCAATGATGGCGTACATAATCAGACTTTTCTTGTGTCACGATGTATGGAGGTCACCTTGCCCTGAAGGATGAACTGGTCATCAGCATCGATGATGATGGGCATGAAGTCCGGGTTCGCAGGCATCAAGCGCAGGTAGCTTTTGTCCCTGGTGGAGGTGTCGAGGGTCTTCACAGTCAGGCCGCCGTTGACAAAGGCCACCACGATGTTGCCGTCATAGACCTCTTCCTGACAGTCTGCTAGACAGATGTCACCATCAAGGATTCCAAGGCCAATCATCGACTCTCCGCGAACACGGACAAAGTAAGAGGCTTCAGGGTGATGAACAAACTTTTCATTCAGATCCAGGCTCTCATGCTGGTAGTCAATGGCAGGTAATGGGAATCCTGCTGCCAGTCCCTCAAAGAAAGGCAGCTTCAGCCGCTTGGCATCCTCCAAAGAAATGTACTCGGCACCGTCTATGGGTTTGTTATCTTCCACGTCGTTCATGTTATTTTACAGATAAATTGGAATCAACTTTTTCTTTTTGATTAGCACAATTCCCGATACAGCCAGAATGATGCTAATGATGATTATTTTAGCGTCAAGCAAAAAAATCACAGGCGTTTTTGCCATTAGTATCTCGCCGAGACCAAGCCAATTATAGACACCAACAAGTGTGACCGTCAGATTTCGGCCAGCATGAATCAAGACGCTGTACCAAATGTTCCTCGACAAAACAAATACCATTCCGTAAAACATTGCTCCGAGAAACGCACCGGGGAAATTTCGGACGTGAAAAATGCCGAACAACACGGCCACCAACACACACACGAATATCTGAGCACTACGACGACGGAATGGAGAGATGGCCATCTGACGGAAACAAAGTTCCTCAAGAACGGGAGCTAACAACACAGCATGAATGCTTGCCAACAAATCCTCTCGCAGTTCCTCTGTGGTGTGAGTGAGAGGTTCCAACTGCACAGCATGGAAAAGGGAAGTCAATCCGTAGATTACATACCCTTCAACAACAAGCCATAGTGGTGCTATAAGCAACACTCCCAATGCCACAGGGAGTGTCGGAAGCCTTAATGAGAATTGTGATGCTGACGGGAATAGTTTCGGTAAAAGTCGATGAATGAGGTAAAGCGTCAGGCCAATAGCACCAAGAGTGAGCAGACAGGATGTAAACTCACCGCCAAAGGACAGCTCGTTATCACCCAAGGGCTGTGCTGTTATATAGATGAGTGCAGTAGCATAAGCAACTACAATTATTGGCATCAGTGGCTTCAGAAAAGTTGAGAGTTTGTTCATGCTGCTATATTACGATTTATCTGATTATCTGTTCCAGATAGTTTATCTTCTTTCCAGTCTTCTCTGCGTATGCAATTTCACGTTTGGTGCTCTCACCTATGTAACCGCCAACATTGATGACATAAATTTCAACGGCCATGTCTATCTTACGGAGGTGCATATCATTGAGCATTTCCTTTGTGCCAGGTTTCCATACCTCCTCATCACCGGAATGCCCGAACAACCCCACGCTAATGACAATGCAGCCTTCAAGCGTCAGCCGTTTCTGGGCTTCGATAAACTGCTCCTTGAAGCGTGTGCTTCCACAGAGCGTGACAATCTTATAGTTCTTTATCATTTGTACTTCGTAAAAGTATACTTATCCCTTAACTCTGTCTTCTTCTCCTCACTCTGACTGGAAAAATATGCTTTCCAGCCAGGGCAGAAATTGATGTGCCAGCGCCAGAAACGACCCAATATAGATTTGGGATTCTTTTCATAATGCGCCCTGAGCTTACAGTTTTCACAATTTTGTTTCATACTTGACATATTACTTTCGTTTGTTATTATACTTTGCTTTGACTATTTCATATGAGTTTCGTGTTAGTTCTTGAAGGAGAGCATCAGAAGCATTATCCGGATTGATGCCAATCCAATACTTGGGTGATTCGTTGAACGGCTTTCCTATGCAATCATATCGAGCCTTCAATTCCTCGATGCGTTCTGGCTGACATTTGAGCGTAATCACGCTGTAGTTATCACAATCGAAGAAAGAAAACATGTGGCCATGAACGTAGAACACCAGCACACCACTGGCAAAGTGGGAGGCGGTGAAAGGCAGTTTCTCTTCCACATCCTCACCCAACGAAAGGCAATACTCACGATAGTCCTCGATATTCATAATCTACTATTTCCAAAAAAAATACAGCCTTCACTTCTAAGCAATCCAAGCCATAGGTGGGTTACTGTTTCGACAACTTGACCTTTGGTCGAGCCTGTCTTGCAAACTCGAACAACGACTGAGGCAGATGACAGTAGCCCGTTGGGTTCTTTTCGAGGTAGTCCTGATGATATTCCTCGGCTGTATAGAAATTCCGCAAAGGCAGCTTTTCTACTGCGAAAGGCTGTTCATATTTCGCCTGCTGCTCAGCATATACCTTGTTTATGATGTTAAGGTCGGATGCATCGGTGTAGTAAATGCCCGTGCGATACTGACTGCCCTTGTCGTGTCCTTGCAGGTTTACGCTGACGGGATCGATGGCCTTAAAGTAGAGCTCCAACAGAAATTCGAGGCTCACCACATCGGGATTATAGCGGACGTGAACAGTCTCGGCAAAACCCGTCAGGTCTGTGCATACCTGCTTGTAGGTCGGGTTGTCAATGTTGCCGTTGGCATAGCCCACCTCCGTCTCTGTCACTCCTTCAATCTGCTTGAAATAATGCTCTGTCCCCCAGAAACAGCCGCCTGCCAAGTAGATATCCTTAAAGGGATGAAGCAACTGGAGGTATTTCCCATACCCTTCAGTCTGCATCCGATTCTCCGGGATGAATCGCAGAGAGGCACTGTTGATACAGTAGCGCATGCCTCCTTTGTCCTTCGGGCCGTCATCAAAAACGTGTCCGAGATGAGCGTTCCCTGTACGGCTTCTTACTTCCGTGCGAACCATGCCGTGCGAGAAATCAGAATGCTCCGTCACCACATCCTTACTGATGGGCTTGCTGAATGCCGGCCACCCGCAGCCTGAGTCGAACTTGTCTGTTGACACAAACAGCGGTTCGCCCGTGGTGATGTCAACGTAGATGCCCGGACGGAATTCATGGTCGTACTCATTGGTAAATGGCCGTTCCGTAGCAGCATTCTGCGTGACAGCCCATTGTTCTGCCGTCAGACGCTGCCGAAGCACATCGTCCGATGGTCTTTCATATTTCTCTGTTGTTATCATTGTGTTTTGACTGTTTGTTATCGACTTGGGGGCTCCTGTTCATGACAGGATATAGAAGGGTATGCAACACAGCAGGACTACGACACCCGTTCTGAACGACAGCGACGGCAGCCGGTGCTTAATCTTCTGAAAGATGTGAATAATAGCATCTTTGGGAGCATACCATATCATTCTTGGTCCCGTCCAGCGCATCACTTCACGGATAGCCTCGCGCTCTTTAGGCGCATAGCAGTGAATGGGGCAGTCCTTGCAAGCGCTCTTATTCTCACCATATTTGCAATGATTGAGACGGCGACAGGCATATTCTGCCAGAAGTTGATACTCCTCCGGCATTGTGTCCACTTTCAGACGATGACGGCAATATAACTCTATCATCTTACGGACTGTCTGCTTCTCACGCTCTATTCTGGTCATTGACTTCGTTTCCGTCCGTCACGATTTCATCCAGTTTTATATCCTCTCCATCTCACTTGCCACCCGGGCTTCACATTCCCTCATGGCATCGAGCGTCTTTTGCAGCACCTCATCCAAGGGCCAGCCAAGCATCTCCGCTCCCTGTTCAATTACCTCGCGGGAGCAGCCTGCGGCAAAGCCTTTTGACTTGTATTTCTTCTTCAGAGACTTCAGCTCCATATCCTGAACGCTCTTCGACGGACGCATCAGTGCAGCTGCCCATATCAGTCCAGTCAGTTCGTCGGTCGTAAAGAGCACCTTCTCCATCAGGTGTTCGGGCTTCACGTCCACATGTCCATAACCGTGGCTGCAGACGGCATGGATCATCTCGTCGCCCACTCCGCCTTCACGCAACAGTTCGGGTGCCTTGATGCAATGCTCCTCGGGGTACAGTTCAAAGTCGATGTCATGCAACAGTCCGACCATTCCCCAAAAATCCACCTCGTCAGCAAAGCCCAGTTGCAGGGCATACCAGCGCATCACGCCCTCCACAGTCAGTGCATGCTGCAGGTGAAACGGGTCCTTGTTGTATTTCCTCAGCAGCTCCCAAGCTGCCTCTCTTGTAATGTGACTTCCCATTTTTTCTTTTTTAGTTTTTTATTATCTTATCACTACTGAATCATCATTTAACTCCATGGACGAGCATCTTCAGGGTATAGACTGATTTCGATGCGGTGATAAACAGGACGTCACGCTCTTTTCCACCGAAACAGACGTTGGCCGTCCAGTCCTCGCGAATGGGGAAATGAGCAATCTTCTGACCGTCCTTGTCGATGACGGTCACGCCATCGCCTGTGAGATAGATGTTTCCACGATCATCGATAGTCATGCCGTCTGAACCCATGTCGGCGAACACCTGCCGATTCGAGAGCGAGCCGTCGGGCTGAATATCGTATCTCAGGATTCTGTTGGCCTTTGCCTCTGCCACATACAGATGCTTTACGTCTGGCGTTCCTATAAGACCATTGGGTTGGTTAAGCGTTGAGTCGAGCATGACCAGCTGTTTGCTTTCCGGAGCCAGATAATACAAGCCCTCCACAGGCTGCTGGCGCTCTGGGCTGCGCGTCCAATAGTCGCGTTTGAAATAAGGGTCGGTCAAATAATAACTGCCGTCCTTCGCAATCCAAACATCGTTGGGGCCGTTGAGCAACTTACCGCGATAGTCGGTAATCAGAATCTCGGCTTGGCCTTTCATGTCGAAACGCCAGAGCTGATTGTCCATGTCTGCGCAGGCTATCAAGTTGCCTTGGGCATAAAAATACATCCCGTTAGAGCGGCCGCTCTGATCGGTGAATAGTGTAATCTTGCCTGATTCGCAGTCCCAACGGTAAATCCTGTTGTTGGGCTGGTCGGTGAAATAGACATCGCCCTTTGCATCAACTGCAGGGCCTTCGGTAAAACTGTACGAATCAGCGACTCTCACAAGGGTCTCCCCTTCTGCAACGATGTCATTCGACTGAGCTGGGGAACATGCACTCATCACACAAAGAAAAGTGCATGCCAGCATGAATAGTGAGTTTGATAACCTTTGTTTCATCATCATCGTATGGCTTATAGGTACGTTACCGTTTCCTCAATCGGCTTGCGGCTGTTGTGATTGGCAAGCGGCCCTGCGCCTTCTGCTGGATAGCCGAGGGCGAGACAGGTCAGGATCTCTTCGTTCGCTGGCAACTGGAATGCTTCAGCCATCTTGTCGGGGTCGAAGAAGTTCACCCAGCAGCTGTCCACACCTACGCTCTTCGCGCAGAGCATCATGTGAGTGGTCACGATGGTGGCATCCTCAATGCCCGAGTCGTATTTCTGACCGGGATAGGTAAACACGTTGTTCTTGTCGAAGGCCACGATGAGCATGGTTGGCGCACCGTATCGGCAGGATGTGAGCACATCGACTTTAGCCAGTCCTTCTGCCGACTGCACCACATAGACGTGTTGTTCCTGCAGGTTCTTGGCTGTTGGAGCCAAGCGTCCGGCCTCAAGGATGCTGTCGAGTTGTTCTTTACTAATCTGACACGAGTCAAACTTCTTGCAGGAATACCTGCTTCTTGCTAATTCTAAGAAATCCATGATTTTATTGGTTTAATGATTTGTTATTATGATATTATGTAATTGTATATCCTGCCCGTTCAAGAGCCTCAATGGCTTTGCTGAAGTCACTCTCCTTAGTCAGGATGTAGTCGGTGTTGAACGTCGAGATGGCAAAGATGCCGATGCCGTTATCAGCCAGACACGCTGAGATTCTGGAAAGAATTCCGATGAGGGAGAAGTCAAGCACTCCCTCGATTCGGAAAGCCTTCCATCCGTCATTGCGCTCCGTCGTGTTGTCAGGCACGAGGCTTGTCGGACACACAAGAGACAACTCTTCATCAGTATGTCCCGCAAACACGAACTCTTCATTGAGGTCAACTTGCGTATAGTCCTCAACCATACAGACGGAAAATTCAGTGTCAATCACCTTCAGGTTCATTGTACAATAATCTTCTTGATATGTACTTAACATTTATTTTCCGACTCTCTCGCCGTGGGCATAGACCACGTTCATCCGTTCTACGGTAATCTTTTCCCATACGTGTTCCGTCACGTAAATCTCGTTGGCGAGGTATTCGTCAAGCTCTTCACGGTTCTGAAACTCCATGATGAGAACAGACCCTTTCAACTTTCCTTCATCATCCAGCATACCTCCTGCCGCTATGAGGTGTTCCTTCAATCTCTCCATACCTTCCAAGTGCAGGGGACGTACCTCCATCCTCTTGTCCAGCATTCCTTCGCCGTCGTAGGCTGTTATTACAAATTGTGCCATAATTATGTTTTTTATAAGTTCTTTTCCATTCTAAAGCAGGTGAATGTCTCACCTTCAATCTTTCGGTCGAGGTTTGCCACATAACCCATTGACTCATAAAACGGTATCTTGTTGTCGCGGCTTTCGACCACTGCCTTTGTGAAGCCCAATTCCTTTGCCCATGCCTCGGCTTCTCTGACAACGAGTGTACCGATGCCTTGATGACGGTATTCGGGCAATACGACGACACGCCCCAGCATCATGCGGTCATCATCTTCTGGATAGAGACGGCAAGTGGCTATAGGCAGAAAATCATCAACTGCCACTATATATTTGGTGTCTGGCGTGTCGTGCTCATCAAACTCCACATTGAGCGGAATCTGATGCTTCCTTGCCATCGCCTGTATTCGGACGTAATAGGCTCCAGCCCGTCCTGCCGTCGTTGTTGCCCTATGTATCTCCATGATGTCTTGCATATTTTATTGTGAAAAGGCAAGTCATATTATTCTGCCTCCAACTTCCAACCGTTATAGCCGTGGTAAATCATCTGACGGGTCATGCCACCGTCGATGCAGATGTTCTCGCCTGTGATGAAACCAGCCTTGTCGGAACAAAGGTACAGCACCATATTGGCGATGTCCAGAGGATTGCCAACACGTCCGGCTGGCTGCTGGATGGCATCGGGGCCTTCATAGACCCTATACGTATCAATCCATCCTGGGGAGATGGAGTTGACACGCACTTTCCCTGCAAAGCTGACGGCCAGCGCATGAGTCAGGGCTGCGATGCCTCCCTTGGCTGCTGAATAACTTTCTGTCTGCGGCTGGCTCATACGGTCTCGCGATGACGAGATGTTCACGATGGCGGCACCATCGGCGAAATAGGGAGTAAAGAGCTTGGCGAGATAGAAGGGGGCTGTCACGCCCACGCTCATGGCATACTGGAACTCCTCGTAGCTGCACTCATCGATGCCCTTCATCAGCGGCAGGGCATTATTGACGAGATAGTCCACGTGACCATATTTCTCGATGACCTCCTGAGCAAAACGCTCCAATACCGACTTGTCGGCTATATCACCGACGAAGTGCTCTCCATCCTGCTTGGCTTCGCCGAGCCTGCTCCCGCTCGGCCAATCAAGCGAGTTAGTTGGCTCTCGCTTAATCGCAGCCTTGTCAATCACGCAGGCCTTAGCTCCTGCCTTCTGGAACTCCTCTGCGATGCAGCGGCCTATGCCCTGTGCACCGCCTGTTATGACGGCAATTTTATCTATGAAATTATACATGTTTTACCGATTATCATTTTTCTTGTTTTGTTTCAGGGGTAGTATTTCAGACTCGAAGATGCCCTTGGATATTATCCTATAATGAGGATGATAGGCATGACTGAAATCCTCACTGTGATGAATAATCAAGTCGTCTCCATTCACGATGGAATCAATGAAGGCGAGGTCCTGAGCCGCATGAGGAATGTCGGGATAGTGTTCTCTTATGCATGAAGCTATCTCTGCCCATTTCTGCTTCCATTCCTCCGGTGACCTGTGAACACCATCGTTAGCACTACGCACAAACGCATCCAGATAGTTCTCGGAACTGATGATGCTATCAAGAATGACGGATAAATCCACACGGACGTAATTTCCCTCATCGCCAACTGCGAAATAGTGTCGTGTGGGTTTCACGTATAAAGAGCTGTCCATATCTTGATGATAGGCGGTCAGCTCTGACATCAGATAGGCTTGTGCAGCCTCCTTATTCGGTATCAGGTGCTCGGGGCCCAGATTGTCCTGACAGAAGCACTTGTAAATATCCAAGACTCTCGATGCTGGATACTCTTTAAGTTGCCTCTCGATGCTGCTCTTTAACGATTCTGACTGGCAACCAGCCAAAAGGAGGCATAAAGCCAAGATGTATACAATATTCTTCATTCTCTTGTCCATGTCATTTTTATATTTTATATGAGGAATGCCGTCGAGCATGAAAGACGCTGATGACTGCTTGAACCCGACGCTTTCATAGAATCCTCTGGCATCTTCCTGTGCTTCAATATCAATGATAGTAGCTCCAAAATGTTCGATGGCAGCATCGATGGCATGAAGCATTATCTGCTTACCATAGCCTTTGCCTCGCTCTGTAGTGATGACCCTGCCAATTGATATTTCCTGCATGTGAGTACCGGCAGGGCATACACGAGCCAAGGCAACGACTTTATCTGCTTCGGTCAGCCACAAGTGAATGGCCTTCTAGTCATCGCCGTCCAAGTCCTGATAGACGCAGTTCTGCTCAACCACGAACACCTCGCTGCGCACTCTCAGGAGTTCGTACAGCTCTTCAGTGGTCAGTTCCTGAAACGTTTTCTTATATAATTTCAGTTCGTTTTTCATACCCATTCGAAATTTGCTTTTCCGGCACCCAACTCAAAATGGTACTTGGCAATGCCTAAATCCATCTGTGTATAGCCAATCATGGAGAAACCTCTTTTGGCAAGAACCTCGTGACGGATGTTTTCCACGCCGACATACTCAAAGCAGAACTTCTGCTGGTTTACGGCAGTAGGAGCAAGCAGGGCAGCTTCAACCCCCTTCTTGAACCACGTCGGGGTGATGTCGCTGGCATTACTGACTTGCTCAACGGACTTGATCTTATGGCCGACACCTTGTGTCTCACCATAGCCGATAGCAATGTAACAGGCAATCTTCTCTCCTTCATCAAGCACATACGTTCCTAGCACTTTCGAGTAGCTGAGTCCTACCCAGCAGGTGTTCAAGCCAAGAGTCTGAGCCAATAAGACCAGATGCTCACCATAGTAGCCTACACGCTCATCCAAGTCATCTGACTTCTTTCCTGCCATGACGATATAGTTGGTGACTCCTCGGAACTTGCTATACTTGGCCAGCGTTCCCTGAAAAGCCTTTGGCTCGTTCTGTATCAGTTGGATGTGCAACCGACCTTCCTGATTCAAAATGGCAATATGCTCTTCAAGCACCTTGACAACATCGTCTGCCAGTGGCTGTTCCTTATACGCCCTTACGCTGTGACGGGCTTCTATTGCTTCTTGTATAGTCATTATCGCTATCTTTATTACATTTATTCTTCGCTACTTATTGCTACATTCTGCTACAACTTCGCCACAAAAATTTATTGCATTCCTTTTTTGTAAGTCGCTGTGTCTCAACAACGCCAAACTTCGCTACCGATTTTAGGGAGAAGAAAGCGTTCAAAGAGTTCCTTCTTCATTTCCTCGGTTATGTTTGCCAATCCTACTTTTGTAAGTGCATCATGCTCTGGTGTTCCCTTGCGGATGATGTACTTCAACTCTTTGCCGTCAAGGGTTGCAAACAGAAGATAGTTTCCCTTGAACTGCTGTTCCAAGTGGAAGTCAGTTATAAGATGTCCGTTGATGGTCAAGTCAGACGTTTGCTCTTCTCCCTCCGATTCGCCCCAAGCTTTCATGTGGCCGATAATGGTTGCTTCAACTCTTCCTGTCCATTGTTCAGACACGCCATACTTTGTCGCTACCGAACGGAACTGTTTCAATGACCCGACAACATCCCTGATGATGGAGTCGGGTCTGCGTATGCCATTGTCATGGGCGAACTGGATAACGTCTTCTCGGGTGACATTGCGAAGTTTGGCCCTGATGTACAGACAGTGGTCTTCATTGGGAAGATAACCGCCATTGTCTATAATATAGGTCATGTCATAGGCTGGTGACAACCGCCATGAGCCGTCCTTCTGCATGATGAACGAGAAGTTCTTGTTGTGGTCGTCGGTGTTGTTCGACAGGATGTTGAACACCATCCTTCGGAACACCTCCTGGCAGTCTGCCTCAGGGAGGTGGAGCTTGCGACAAACCGTTATCAGCTGCTCATAGCTGTCGGCATCGGGATAGATGGCTGCCAACGTCTGTGTATGCACTTTTTTCTCGCCGTCACGGTCAAAACGCTTGGTCATGAAATGGTTGTTGCCTTCTACCGAATACAGTTCTGACGGCATCATGTTGATTCCGGCAGTCGTGGCCAGCTCATAATAGGTCATCTCCAACTCAGCAGAACTGTACTGCGAGTTGCCGAACTTCAACAGATAGTACTCAAAACCTTCCAGTCCTGCTATCTGACCGCTCCTTATCTCTCCCGTCTCCTTATTGATGGCGATGATAGCCTTTGGCTGACGGCCACCGGCTGAAGTGCCGACGGTCAATAAGGACTGCATGGTAACCGATTCCTCTGGCAAAATACGGGCGTTCTCCCTTTCCGTGAAGATGCGTTCCGCCAAATCGGACAAAGACTTCATATCTATCTTCTCTGCCCTTCGCTCCCTGGTCGCCTCTGGCATGAATTCCAAAGCGCCCATGCCTCGCCGACCGATAAACGAGAGTTTGTCAAGGGGCGTAATGTCCGCACCTGCCAAATGGTTCTGCTGCCGCCACAAATCAAACAGTTGATTACCCCAGGAGTCGGGTAAGGAATCTGCAACGAATGCCGGAAGCTTCTGATAGATCTTCGCGTCCTCACCCCAGACTGGTGCCAAGCCTCTTACGCCATCAACAGGTGCAACAAGGGGAGAAACGTTCAATCCCTTCCCCACAAACTCCGGGTTATAGGTGAAATACGACAGTCTGCGGCGTTCGTCCCAGGCCAGTCTTCCAATCTCCTCATCCCAGAGGATAACCCTTAATGACTTGATCATATTCCTGTCTTATTTAGAGTGACGTATTCTTTGCGCCTTCTTGTCTTCCTTGCGGATGAGGTAAGGCGACTCGGGCAGCTCCGGTAGCACATCATCCAACGCATTGATCTGGCCCACAACCTTCAGGAGCAGGATGAACGTTGACAGCGAAAGATTGCCAGCCGTCCCGTTCTCAAACTTGTGAATAGTGGTGAGTCCGATTCCCGACTGTTCTGCCACCTCCCTCTGGGTGAGGTTACAGCGCATACGGTAATCTTTGAACCGAGTGCCAAGCAATCGGACAAGTTCTGGTGTGGAGTATTCATATAGGTCTGTCATTGTATAATTATTTTATATTTCAGTAAAGTGATATTTATTATTTGAATTATATGTTATCTTCAATTATCTAATATTTACGATGCAAATATACGATTATTTCTTGAAACAAGGTCACAAACACAGGAAAATATTTCTTTTCCTGCATCATTTTTAACTTTTATCTGCTATAATCAGACTTTATTCTCATAAATGAACTCACCAAAAACGAAAACGCCCTGACTCTCACAGTTTAATTGCGGGAATCAGAGTGTCTTCACTTATACACTACTAAATAATGGCACCTTATATTGCAATGGTCTTGGCAGGATCGAACCCGTTTCTCAGATGCTCGTCCTGAAACGTATAGCCCAACTGGTTGCTGACAATTTTGGAGTTGCTGATAACGGTATCGATATTGGTATGGGAATGACCATAAATCCATACGTCTATACGACTGTCTGAAATGAAGTTGCCAAGTTCAGTCGAGAAACCCGAATTGAGGTCAGAACCCAGATGCCTGTCAGCAACCTCCTTTAGTGCCGGGAGGTGATGGGTGAAACCACAATATGTGGAACGGGTTTTTCATTTCTGTGACATGTTCCACTGTTCCATTGTTCCATCTCATTTCTATCTTTACCAGCTATTCTTCATTTTATTTTTTATATACCCAATTTTTCCTTTTTTCAATGGAACATTGGAACAGAAAAGAAAAACAATATTCATGTTTTTGGATATCAGCTATTTAAGAGTTGTTCCAACTCTGTTCCAACTCTGTCACAGAAATCCTAGGATGTCCTAGGGCTTCCTAGGTTTTCCTAGGGCTTCCTAGGCTTTTTCGCCTGCAAAATCCAAAAAATTGTCTTATCTTTGCAAAGTCAAAGGGAAGCAGATTTTACTGCTGTGCGTAGTAAATATTTTTCCGACGTGCACTAAGAAAATTTTCTGTGCGTAGCAAATAAAACG
>JAILRU010000042.1 GCA_024697945.1 Bacteroidaceae bacterium | reverse complement strand
GTTCCTCTCGAAGGCGTAGTGGACTACGGCGAGAGTGGACGGTGAGCAAGGCGCAAAAAGAGATGCTGTCATGGCATGAAAAGAACCTATAAACAAAAAAATAGTGCTCAGTTCGGCCTAATGACCGATTTGGGTTAAATCCGCTTGAAAGCAAAAAATCAAAGAGCGAGTTAATAATTAATTAACTTGCCTAATGATAAGAGTAAGTATAAGTGAAATTTTGTTTTCTCTCAGTCCTGAGAGGCAATCATAACCCTTTGTGGGTCAGAGCATTGGTTGTAAGATTACTACAAATTTTCAATAAAGAGTCGCTGTCTTTTTTCTCTTTGGTAAAGGTAGATACAACTCATTTAAATGATAAATGGAGTCCTTTGTAAAGGACCCCATTTGTAGCGCCTACGGGAACGAACCAATTTGTTCATTGTCAAGTCAGAAAGGCATTGTGATTTAGTGCGTAGCGCACGTGTAGCGCAGGGAAAAAGTAGCCCCGCATGGAATCGAACCCTTCGTCTTTTTACATAATTTTATTGGTTTTTTGAGTTGAACAAATAGTGATTAAATAGTACACCTTAATATAATTATATAGCTCGTCCTACAAAGACGATTCGGAATAAGCCCTTCACGTTTGCATGAGCAAGCTTGAAGGGCTTTATTTGTGTCTCGCCTGTACTGATGTAGATATACTCTTCATCAGCTGCTACAATTCGCTTGACCATAGGTGCACCATCCTCGGTGATGATGAGGTAGAACTTTGCTGGGTCGATGGTGTCGAACTTCTGCTGACGTACACCTATAATATCTCCATTGCAGATAATGGGTTCGAAAGTGAAGCCGGACACCTTCACGAAGGAGTCACAGGGAATGCCTGGTACGGACATGGGGATTCTCTCTACCGTTGCATCGGTGAGGAAGCTCACATCTACACGCTCCTTCTTGTTTTCAAGGAGCATGGGGCCTTCACCAGAGGCCAGCCATTCGGGAGAGACCTCAGGAAACTTCGTAAGAATCTTGTCGATTAGTACACGAGAAAGAGTCTGTCGTTTGTAATAGACATTAAGCACATTCAGGGTGGTGCCAATGTACTGGGCAAATTCGCTCTTGCTTTGACCGAAATACTCCATCAAAGAGTACAGCCTTTGCTGAATTGGAGGCATGTTTTCGGCATTTGCCTGATCTAAACTTCTTTTTTCTTGTCCCATTTTGAAAATTATATAGCAAATATACAATCTGCTTCGGAAATGTTTTGTAATTTTGCAATCGAAATAACAAAAGAACGAATATTGAACGACAACTTGAATTGATACATTCAAAAATCGATCTCTGTTGCTCGTTTGCGCTGGCAAAGGTAGTATTAATTATCGAGATTACAAAACAAAAAGACAAAAATATGAAGAAAAAACTATCTTTTCTGCAACAAAAGTACCTGAATCAGCACTTTTCAGACCTTAGTGACGCTGAATTAGCTGCTAAAACAGGGGCTTCTAAGCGCCAAATACGCTATTATGCTTTTTTGAACAGCCTTAAGAAGTCGAACAAAAGGAAAAGTGAAGCCCGTCGTCATCAATCGGTATTCAAACAACAAGCTACAGGCAATATGGAAACAATCAGAAACAAGGTGCTCTTTCTCCGTGATGCACTGAAATTCGGAGAGCATGTGGGTGTACTGGAATCACCTGCTGAGTGCTGCTCTATGGCAGCTACCATCTGTCGCTTCAACAAGCGTGAATCCAAGCCCCTCGGGGTTACTCTGAGTCAGCATATCGACTATGCTACTGGTGTTGTCAAAGTTCAAGTTCGTCAACTCTCTCAAATTACATAGAACTATGATGTCAAGTGCAGATATAAGATTGTTAGCAGATGCTATCGTACAAGCGATACCTGCTCCGGACCGTATTTTAACGATCGAGGATGCCGGAAACATGTTGGGACGTCCTCCTAAAGAGATTGTTAAGATGTGCAAGGAGGGAGTCATACCGGCTCACAAGTTCCCTGGCGGGAAGATTTGGTATATCTCCCAGAATGAATTGCAAAAAGCCCTCTTTGCAGGGAATAAATAGTGATTAAACCAAGTCCCGTGTGTGCAACCTGTGAAGGATCCCGCACACGGGCACCTTTTTCCACTGTAAATGATTCTACCAAAACATATACAACTATGAGTACATTCAATCTTACCATCATCAAGAGCCGCGGCGAATGCAAAATCTTGCTGCAGGCCCGCGACAGTGAACTTCAGACACTGACACCCACGGAATTCAGTACGCTGTTCCGTGAACCGTACCGCAACGCTACCGAAGTGATGGACAAGGTGCCTTTCATTCAGAAGGTGGTCTATTCATCATCTATTGATTAAGAGGCCAGTCGTTATCGATGGCTTTTCGCTGTAACATATAAAACGAAGTGAACCATGAAGACAAACAAAGGTTATCGCATTGCCCAATATGAGCAGTGCCTGCCCGAAGGGGCTACCATCGAAGAGGTGAGATACCACGCCAAGAGCGGCATGAAGGTGAACTACGTCATCGGTACAGTGAACGTCCTCGGACTTCATGCAGCTGCTTCTGCCGGCACGATGATTAAGGTGACATGGGATGATGAAGGCCTGTGCAGAAGACGCGACAACAACCAGCGCCTGACAGATTATGACCTGAACCTGGCAGGCACCGCCTAAAGGCACAAAGCATGAGGAAAGAAAGGGACCTGCGGCCATGAGTCGGGGCTGGCAGCGTTCCTTTCTTTGTTCTGAAGATACGATAGCAGATTCCTAAAACAGATGAAGTCATGATAGATCCTAGATATATTGAGAAAATACAGACTCAGGCGTACATCAAAGATGTCATTGAGTCTTACGGCATCTCCCTTCAACGCAGAGGCAGATACTTCTGGTGCCGCTGTCCGTTCCACGGAGAGAATACGGCCTCTTTCAAGGTGGATGATGCCAAGAATACGTACCATTGCTTCGGCTGCGGCGCTTCCGGCAGCGTTATCCGCTTCGTGATGGAGTACGAGCACATTGAGTTCGTCCCTGCTGTACGTAAGCTGGCCAATACGTATGGCATCGAGATCAAGGAGCTGGAGGAGAGCGAGAGCGAGCGCAATGCACGCCTGC
>JAILRU010000081.1 GCA_024697945.1 Bacteroidaceae bacterium | reverse complement strand
GGGTACAGCATCACTAACTCTATCTGGAAGTCACTGCCCATGGCGACGGTCTCGTAATAGATATCGGTATGGTCAGCATGGGTTTTAGTAAAGCTGGTTTCTAAGTCTGGCATGTGATACCAGTTGGCCGTTCGGCTGCCGTTCAAGGCATCTGCTGCTGTCTTCTTGCTGTTGAGCCACTGGTGCTCAAAGGTGGTCACCTCCAAGTGCTTGTTGGTGGTGCCATCTTTTGCAGTGGTCAGCAGCCGGTAGGGGAAGGAGGAAGAGCTGCCGCCGTGGCCGTTAAGGATCATATACTCCGTGGGCTCAAGGTCATCACTTGGGGCTTCCGGGGTCAAGTCACCACGGTCGGTCTGTGTCAGCACGGTGTGGACGGCCGCATCGGTATGTCCAGTGTCGGTGCTGCCGCCATTGCCGTAGAAGGTGTAGAAATAGGAGGCATAAGGACCGTCAAGAAGATGATATTTAGAACTGCCGGCAGTATTGAACGAGCGTATCTTTACGTGGTAGGGGTCGTCGCCCTCGAAGTACCACAGGTAGCGGGTGCGGGTGCTCTCGCCGTCGTCGAAGGCGGCAGCCTTCTTCTCGTCGCCATAGAGGTTAAAGCCCTCCTTACCGTTGGTGTAGGGGTAGTACACCTTGTTCTTCTGGTTCAGCGGGAAACCTTGTGGCAGGTCGCTCACTTCCTCCCAAAGTTCCGTGCCGGCGGGGTTCTCATAGCGCAGCATATAGTACTGCGAGCCGTCGAGTTTGATTCTCGCGCTCACGTCGTAGGTCACGTAGATGTCCTGCCCACCTCCAAGGTCGCTGAGGTTTGTCATCTCTGCACCCGTCGGCATGTTGTCGGTGGTGTTGAAGTGCGCGGCGGTGAAGTAGTGGTATCTGGTCACTAACGGGCTGCGGTAGGCCTCGGGCAGTCCGAGCGTCTCGTCGTTGGAGCCAATCTGCAGCAGGTCCGTGTGGCTCTTGTCGATGATGTGGTAGCGGTAGAGCATGGAGCTGGCATTGCCCGTGGCGACATCCGACATGTCGCTGTCGTCGTCGATACATCGCGCCGCCACGGCCACGTAGTTGTCAAACACCTTCTCGAAGGGGACACCTGTGTAGAGCGTACCACGGTCACCCGGGAAGCTGAACGTCGGCACGGCAACACCGTCGTTATACCCCTTGTAATAGATTTTCGCCCCAGGCGTGGCACACGAGATAGAGAACATATCCTGCAAATTGTCGTAGACAAAGACGGGGGTGGCACATTTGAAAGAACTTTGTTCAAAAAACCACATGGCATTACCATTATTGCGGGTTGGCTGCGTTTTCAGCGCATGGGTATTGTCTCTCCAAAGACTGCTGATGTTGTTGTACGACACATCCTTGAGCAGCTTCGGCACGATGAACCAATCATCATTATATGGCGAACGCGCAAAGGTGAACAAGTAGCGGTTCTCATCTTCCGTCTTTGAGCTGTGCGTGCTGAAAGCGTCACTGATATTACCTGATACGGGGTTAGCGCGAAAGTAAAGGTAGGCACCGCTTAAGGCATTGCGTATGTAGAAATAGTCTGCCCAGTCATCGTCGGTGGCATCGGCAGCCTTCTCAACATACCAACTCTGAGAGTATGATTCCTCATTTGATGTTGTCACATAACCTCCGGCAGAGGCTTCAGGAACGATATAGTAGTCGGTAGTGCTGCGAGTGTGAAGCTTATAGTAGTGGGCACTGTTTCCGTCACTCAACGTGAATGGGATAGTACGGTTAATGTCGCTCTTCTTCTTGATATGCCACAATGCATTTGCACCATTCTGACCAGTGCCAAGTGCAACCGCATCTGCATTATGATTGCCGTTCCATTTATCGAAATATTTGTCCTCACTGGCCAATGCGATGTTGTAGCCTTTCAGCTCGCCGCTGGTGTAATAAGGGATAATACGGAACTTAAAGCCATCACTGCCGCTGTCTAAAGTCTTATTGAGCACGATATTGGTACCGTCGTATTGTACGTAGTGTCCTGTGGCAGTGTTCTTGATGTAGTAAAATATCTGCCTTCCCACCTCTCCGGCATATTCGAATGTCCACTCCATCCTCGCCATAGGTATGCTGGTGGTGTTGAGGCGGTTGTTATTCACATCGGGAATCATAAAGAAAGGCAAATACCCGTCAGTCCAAACTTCAGAAGAAATATTGCTGTTCTGGAGGAGGTAGGGCCGCTCATTGCTACCCGCCGTAGTCTGGAACGGAATCGTTAAGCTGGATGACAATTCCACTTCCCCAGATTTTGACACCGCTTTGATAGTGGTAACACCTGGGTCAAGCACAGCGGTGGTGACACTTCCGCTATACCCTTCGCCCTCTGTCGAGACAACAACGTCCGCATCGCCCATGGCGTAATAGATGGTGGCGCCTGGTGTAGAGCAACTGATGGTGGCGGTGTTGGTGCCTGGATTGTAAGTGATGGAGGGCCCCTTCATTTTGAAAGTCCAGTAGCCCAGGGGATTGGTGATGCCGTCCTCACGCAGTGGATAGAGCGTATTCAAGTCAGTGCAGGGACCTGGGTCAAGATAGCCACCTGTGGAATTTGAGGTGCTGTAATTGTGGAATCTCTTGAACTGGATGCCAAAGTGTCCGTTCCCGTAGGGTATGAGATTCAGTTGACAAGCGGCATCTTTCGTGGTATTCCACTCGGTGGTCAACACGTTATTACCGTTGTCATAATTATCACCAGGAGTAACAGTTCTAGTGCCTTTTACTGCCAGATAGTAGTCGCCGTTCTTTATATAGTAGTTGGTGCCATCACTTTCGAGCGTCATTCTATTATTTGCGGAAATAGCCGCTGTCAGTGTGGCACTGCCGTTGTCGACAGGCCGGGTAAGTAGTTTGTCCGTATCGTGGCTCCATGCGATATAACACTCACCTGGTGTCGGCATGGCAATCGACCGAAGGTAGTTGTCGCGGGCGGTGGTGAGGTCGCTGATGCCGCTGGTAATGGCAGTTAAAACGTCTCCCGTATTGTCCAACATATCGGCTATCGGCGTGTCTTTATAGGTGTCGTATGTGCTTAATGCAGTTGCATAAGCAGTGCTTAATGCAGTTGCATAAGCAGTACTTAATGTAGCATCATTATCCTTATACGTTGCTACAGCATCTATCAGCTTCTTGAAATCAGCCAAAGGGTCCCAAGGAATGATTTTCCAAAGAATCATGGTCTTGGTGTTGGTGTTATGACGGCCTTTGTCTCCATCACCATACACTGGGGAGCCATCTACAAAACCGCGGCCCGGAGCCAGATAGTAGCTGCCGGCACACTTGAATTTGACGTAGTCAGTGCCATCGACGCGGTCGATGGCATACTTATATTGATTGTTATCTACTTTATCGCCAGCATTTGTTTTCCAATCATTTTTCCCACTATCAGTCCAAATATATTTCCCATTGGCATCCTTTATAAAATACTTATCGCCCGTAGCCTCGAAATAGAATATCTGGTCATTTGCAGTATAGTCTGTCGTGAAAATACCGATAGCCTGGTCATTAGGCCGTTCAGTATTCTTTTTAGTTGACAGTTGCATCCCCTCTATCATCGTGGTGCGGATACGGTAAGGCTTACCCGCCTCAACGGTCTGAACTCCATCCTGTTCATATTTCAATGGGGTAGAACTTGATCTGTTTCCTTTGCTTTCATCTCCGCCATTCGAAGCCAAAGTGAACGTGGCGCTCTGCACCCAGAGACCGAGGTTCTGGTCGAGGGTGACGGTATAGTCGCGCTTGGCGGAGAGGTCTGTGGGGTCGTCGCCGTCGAGGGTAAGTTCGTTGGAGATTTCCAAGCCACGAGTAGATCTCACACTGGCAGGGAGAACGGCGTAAACTTTGATGTCGTCCTTCGAGATGGAGTAGTTCTTCTTGGGTGTGACGGTCAGCGTGATGGTCACCTGCCCATTGGCAGCACTCTGGTTTGTGGCCTCGATGGTGCCGCCAGAAAACTTGTAGGGATTGCCCGTCTCGCCTTTTTCTCCATAGATGACGGTTACCTGTGCCCTTGCCCCGAGGC
>JAILRU010000129.1 GCA_024697945.1 Bacteroidaceae bacterium | reverse complement strand
CTTAAATTTCCCTTTTGTTTCAAAGGTATAATTGGAGTTTTCATCAAAAAACACATTTCCTTGATTATCGTTTCTTACATCCTTTCCGCAGGTTACATCCTTGGCAAGGATATAGTGAGTTCCTTGTAGTGTATCATTCTGAATGGTCAACGGCATAATCTGAGGTAAACAGTTCTTGCCTATTAAAGTAATGAGACAATTCTCAACATTTGTAAGTGTCTTTGCTCCCTGCGATGGATTGAAACTAATTGTATCGGTCATTTCTTCAGCATGGGCAATATTACGAATGCCTATCATTGCATCTGTGATGGAGTTGTTTGCTGATATGACATAATTACTAGCGTCATAAGATAATTCCGCTAAAAAGAGTGTAGGAATATCTGTCCATACCCGGATGTTAGGGCAGCCAATGATGTTAGAACTATGACATAAATAGTTATGATGGGAATTTAATTTTGAATAATTTTGAGCAGCTCCGACCATCAGGTTATTCTTTATGCATTTATTGAATTCCTTTTGCAATTCTAATGATAAGCCAACCCACCCCATTCTTGTGTTACCAACTAATACAGGACCACCATAGTCTTTCCCTAAAGTAAATGATTGACCCATATTAGGATATTCCGAGTGGTTATCATAAATATCAAACGGAGTAATAGTACATGAAATAGAGTATGAAAACATCGGATAATCCTTGTTCGTAAGATTATCCAATCCATTCGCAGATTCTGGTATTAAAAATGAATAATTCGCTTGAACAGATGTAATGGCATGATAATTACCATTGTTAATAGAGTCAGCTCTTACTGTTACATTGTATGGTCCTCCATGTCCGCTCCAACTCACATAACCATAGTGCTTATTCATCTCTGCTATTACATCGTTTCCGCATGGTGACGTCGGATGAAGAGCATCGTGTGAAGGCATTTCTGAAAAAATGGTGTCTACAGGAAAAATGTCGTGAAGTTGTTCTGATATAATGCATTGCTCGTTCTCTCTTTGCATCTCATCCATTTGGGTATATAAGGCTTTTTTAAGATATGAAAAATCTCCATTCCCAGGATTAAGTTCATATCTTAACATCTTGTCCGTGTAATTATGTATTTCCTCCGAATTTGTGCATAATAAACGCCCAACATATAATTCTGAACCATGGTCCAAACTATCTCTTATTTCACCCAAATACTGATCACCGTCTTTATTCCAGTTTGAATTCAATTCACTGAAATAAAGATCTGATGGTATTTTATTTAAATTGTTAGGTCCCCAACTATCATTATTTCCTGTTCCATATCGTATAGGCAGAACTTCATAATTTCCTCCAAATAACACATATTTGGTTATCCCAGAATTGTATGCATATTGCAAGTATTGCCTTATTTTACTTGCATCATCATTTAAGAATGATATTGTATCACCATCTACAATATACGAGGACACCGTATCTCTTACAATATACGCATTATTGAGGATGTCTTCTTTACAGACAACACCAGCATTCAAGCCCTTCTCTCGTTTCCATGCAACCAGACGGGTAAAAGCTGGTTTTAGGTCCCGACTTGTAATCACGCAATACTCATAGAAGGGAATTCCTATATCTATAGTCCGTGTACCACGAGTCAATGCTTGTACTCTTTGAGGAGAGTGGTTATATGACAGGGTAAGTGCTATGTCCTCTGTAAAGTCATATCGATTTTCAAGAGGACGATAAGTAACTGGGGACACGGCCACAACTACATATCTGTCTCCGTGTCCTACACAGGAGATTTCTGCTATTCTTGCTTGTTCAGAGGGGTAAGGCATGACTGAGTTATAGACACTGCTTTCACAGGGGATGAATTTATAATCCCTCTCTTCAATGGATGTCGCTTCCTGTTCCTGTATTGGGAAAATCCTGTTGCCGATAAAGTGTGATGTTGTATTTGATGATTGTATGTTTAATAAAATATCATCAGCAGTATATGGTAGAGCTATTGTTATATATTTGACAGGAAGAGACGGGAAACCGAGATTGTAATAATCATTATCTGTTCCTGGATATGTTAATATGCTATACACATGATCATCTTCGCCAGATATAGTATCACATTTTAACTCTGCATAAGAAAAGTGAATCTTTTGGGTTACACTTTCTCCCCATACCCTCTGCCCTATTAGCAAGAAGGCACAGATTATTATATAATATGAATTCTTCATGATGTTATCATTTTAGGATTCACGTTGCAAATATACAATTAAATATTCACATGGAAAAGAATAATACTGTTTCTTTTTAAATCTTAGAAACAATCATTCTTCTTGTCACAGCCACCTTGCCATCCACTACAAGCGTGTAGATGTACATACCTGCCGAGAGGTCGCTGGCATAGACGGTGATATTGGTCTCGCCGCGTTCGCTGACGGCAATGTTCTGCACCTGTTTGCCACTCATGTCATAGATGAAGATGCTGGCTATTTGGGCTTTGTCGGGGATATTGAGGTTAATGACTGTGCTTTCGCTGAAGGGGTTGGGCTTGTTCTGGTCCATCCTTACCATGTCAATATCAGGGACCGTTTCCTCAATGGCTGTTGTCTGTGATTTTGCTTTCTTGGATGATGTGCCTTTCAGTTCAGCAAGTTCGCTCTTCAACTCATTGATGCTCTGCACCAGCAGGGGAATCATCTCCACATAGTTGATGCTGACATTGCCATTCGCGTCCTCATAGACGAGTTCAGGATAGACGGCCTTCAACTGGTCGGCTGCAAGGCCATACTGGATGGGTGACAAATAAGGCTCCGGCTCTTCCTCTATTGTCTCATCTGGATTGTTTCTGAGGAATTGTAATGTCTGCACCCCGCTTAACTTGTCTGTTACGCTCTCACCTCTGTCAGAAAGAATGGTAGTTCCACCCTGTCCTGACGGTGAAGGACTGGCAGAAGGACTGAGAACAGTGGCGTAAATGCCATTTGTAACACGCACTTTACCATTGAAATAACCAGCATAAATACCTGGGTAATTTGTGAAAGAAGGAGTGTCTCCAGATTCTGCGCCATAAATTCCGGCAAAATTGACAGGTATGCCGGAGGTTAAGAATCTTGTTCCATAAACTCCAACTGCCGTACGTGCGTCGCCGGCAGTTCCATGCAAACCGATTACGCACTGAGATGATTCAATGATATTATCTCCTTTTGCGATACTTCTTCCGCCAACACAATTGCCCGTATCGTTCTGAACACTAAGATAAAGCCCATACGTAACAGAAGTGGTATCGCTATTGTTAATAATTGTCATTCCGCGATTTTTAGATTGTGCGTTGCAATAGAATGAGGTGGAATTGTTGCCATTCCCTCCTACGGAAAGCAGGGACTTTGGTGTTTCTGTCCCAATTCCCACTTGTCCAATAGAATCCACTACAAGTTGTGCGTTGATGTTCATGGCAGCTGCTGCCAGAATGATTGTAAGAAAAATCTTTTTCATGTTTTGAAAATTAAAAAAATTAATTAATAATTAGAATTCCAATTCTGCTGCAAAGGTATGGTCTTTTTATGTTAATAACAAATATCAAGTGTCATCCTAAAGTATGTTTTTGACGATGGACTTTCATGAAAATATAAAAATCATACTATTGTATGACAGAAATGGCGTGAGGTACTAGGCATAATTAACAGAAAAATACCTCTTAAGGGCATATCACGTCATACTAAAGTATTGAACATTGCTACTTACCTTATTTTTCTTCATAAAAATGAGCTGTATATTTGCAGAAATTCTTACTTTTGCATCGATAATAACCTAAAAAAGTACAAATATGCAGGATGTAAATACATTGTTCTTCAACAATTCCACGTGTGATGAAGAAACTATCAGCAAGACTGTCATTGATATGCAAATAAAGGGGATAGACACTTTTGCAAGATTAACCAACTCCACAGCTTTTGTAATCGATTTCGACAGGCATAAGATGCTATACAGGACAGACAGGATGCTGTTTTTGGACCAAATCTCATATAACGACTACCAGCGTGAATGCGAAAACCCATATTGGGGTCTCGTTACAGAGGATACACTCAACTATCTTCTGCTTCTTAGGAAGAACTATCCATTATTACATCAGGCAATGGATGCAGAAGATTATCGGATGCATATATGTTCGATAGACTTCCCGATTATTGTAAAAAAACACGAGTTTTTTATTAACCAGAAATTCTCGCCTCTGGTTATGCGTACCGATGGAATAACTAAAATTGGACTTTTCCTCATAAACCCCTCCACTTCAAATCATCTGGAGAGTTTCATTATCACACAATCTGAAATAAGATGGAGGTTCGATGTTGAGAAAGGACAATATAAACGGTTCAATCTGAGAACATCTCTGAGTTTTAAGGAGAAGGTGATATTGGAGCGTATAAAGAAAGGAATGACAAATGAAGAAATTGCCAGCAACTTGAATCTGAGCGTCCCAACAATCAAGACACATAGAATGAGAATCTTCAAAAAACTGTCAGTGAAAACCATAGCCGAAGCCCTTACGGTAATAGGCAACTACAACCTCATATAATCATCTTGGCTTCACAATATTCTCTCTCTACTTTTTCCCACCGAAGACTGAGAAGTGGACGTAACGTTTGGGGTGCATTTTGAGGTCGGTGACAAGACTGTCCGCACTCTGAACCGTGTGGTTGAGGTTGTCATAGATCGACGGGTCGTTCATCAGCTTTCCAAGTGTACCGTTGGGATTCTGTATCTGTTCCATCATAGTATGGATGCTGCTGATGGCCTGATTGACGCCCGCGAGCGTTGCCTGCAAGTCGAGCTGATTCATTTTGTCCGTCAGGACAGAGATGTTCTCGCCAGCCTGCGTAAAGGTACCTGTCATCTGCGGTATCTCGTTACGTAGCAAGGTGTTCAGCTGCTTACTGCTGCTGTTAAGGTTCTCAGTGACAAGTTCTGCATTCTGTAAAATCAAAGGAAGATTGGGATTGGAGACCAAGGTATTAAGGGTAGCGACAAGCGTATCGACCTTTGCCACGACCTGCTCCAGTTGCGGCACCATACCGCCCACCTTCTCCATCAAACCGCTCACATCATTTCCCTTGATAGTATCGCCTGGCTGATAAGCCTCGCGTAGATTGGTGGCCAGCAACATATTGAGGGTACAACCGCCCAAAAGGGCTTCGTCAAGTTGAGCCGAACTGCCTTTCGGAATACGAAGTCCCTTATCTGTACTTATCTCTACTATCACCTCGCCAGGTTGATGATAGTCGTATCGTATATCGCTGACGATACCCACTTTATAACCATCGGCATAGACGGCACTGCTCTTTGTCAACCCCTTTGTATTAGAAAAAGAGATATAATAAACCTCGCTGGAGCTAAATAGATTTATGCCTTTCAGAAAATTGATACCGAGGAAAAGTGCCACAAGGGCAATGACTCCTGTGAGTCCTATCTTGACTTCTGTTTTCACCTTAGTAATTAACTATTTCTTATATGCAACAAATGCGTTGTAAATACTCTTGGCGAGGGCATTCACTCCTGCCGTAGAAGTGAGATAAGCCGCTTCGCTCCGATTGTTTATGAAGCCGAGTTCAACAAGAACACCCGGCATACTGGTCTCTCTCAAGACAAGGAGCCCCGCTTGATGCACGCCCTTGTCGATACGCTTGGCAGTATTACGGAACTGCTTTTGGATAAGTCCTGCAAGCTTAACGCTGCTCTCCATGTTCTTGTCCTGCATGAATTCAAAGATGATGTAGCTCTCGCTGGAGTTCGGGTCGAAGCCCTCGTACTTCTTCTCATAATCATTCTCGAGGGTGATGACGGAGTTCTCGCGCTTTGCAACAGCCAGGTTATCCGCTGCACGGTGCATACCAAGAGTGTAAGTCTCAGTGCCTTGCGGTCCCACTTTGGCAGTAGTGGCATTCGTGTGGATGCTGATAAAGAGGTCGGCCTTAGCGCAATTGGCAATATTGGCACGTTCGTGCAGTTCCACAAAGACATCAGTTTTTCTGGTATAGACCACCTTAACATCTTTGCAATTCTGCTCTACAAGCTTGCCAAAAGCGAGAGCGACAGCCAGGTTGATATTCTTTTCCTTTGCGCCATTTCCTATTGCTCCAGGGTCTTTCCCGCCATGTCCGGCATCAATAACCAACGTATAGGGCATAGCCAGAAGACAGCATGGAAGGAGCAGGATTGTGGCAATATATCGTTTTATCATATACTGAAATACACTATTTCGGGTGCAAAGGTACTACATATAATTCAAAATTCAAAATTAATAAATTCAAAATTATGAAAATGAAACGGAAATTAACTTCGCACCTCACATACAATAAGGGCAAAAATGCAGTAATTTGTAACTTTTCTCCCCAACTTGCTTGACAAATTGAAATAAAAGCCCTACCTTTGCGCGGAAATTTGAAAGTAAAACCGACAAACAAGATAAATCATGAGCAAACTCTTGAAGCCTGCCGGATACAAGGCGCTGCTGGACCTGAATCAGACGGAGCAGGCAATTAAGAATATCAAGGACTTCTTTCTGAGCAGCCTCAGCACGGAACTGAGGTTGCGCCGCGTCACAGCACCACTTTTCGTGCTTCGCGGATTGGGCATCAACGACGACCTCAACGGAGTGGAGCGTCCAGTCAGCTTCCCCATCAAGGATATGGATGATGCTGTGGCTGAGGTGGTGCACTCTCTCGCCAAGTGGAAACGCGTTACCCTTGCAGAATACAAAACCACTCCTGGCTTTGGCATCGTAACTGATATGAATGCCATCCGTGCCGACGAGGAATTGGACAACATACATAGCCTCTATGTCGACCAGTGGGACTGGGAACGTGTGCTCCTGACGGAGAACCGCAACGAGGCCTATTTGCGCCGCATTGTAAACAAGATATACAGCGCCATTCTACGCACTGAGTTCTATATCTGCGAGACTTATTCACAGCTCAAGCCTTTTCTTCCTGAAGATATTAACTTCATCCACAGCGAGGAACTGCTCCAGATGTATCCCGACAAGACGGCAAAGGAACGTGAGCACCTTATCTGCCAGAAGTACGGAGCCGTTTTTATAATAGGTATAGGCGGCAAGCTCAGCAATGGCGAGGTGCACGACAACCGCGCTCCCGACTACGACGACTGGAGCACACCCAACCAGAGCGGTTTCTTTGGTCTCAACGGCGACCTCCTTGTCTGGTATCCACTTCTGGGGCGCAGCATCGAGCTCAGTTCGATGGGAATCCGCGTGGACAAGGAAGCACTCCTCCGGCAGCTTGCACTTCAAGGCAAGGAAGAGCGCAAGGAACTCTACTTCCACCGTCGTTTGCTCGAAGGCACACTGCCTCTGACCATAGGTGGCGGTATCGGGCAGAGCCGCCTTTGCATGGTGCTCCTGCACAAAGCACACATAGGTGAGACACAGGCCAGCATCTGGCCGAACGAGATGCGGAAAGAATGCAGGGAAGCAGGAATGCAACTTATATAATTAATTAAGAATTAAGAAAGAAGAATTAAGAATTAAGATTGAAACCTAAGAACGAGCATTATATCAGAATTCTTAATTCTTCATTTATCATTAAAATCATTAATCAATGTACAACAAACATCAAGACAGGCCCGTTGTCGTCACTTGGAGGCAGTTTGCCAACAAGGGTTACAGCGCTTTCGTCAGTCTTCATCGTCAGGTGCGCATCGGTGTGCTCAGCGTCGCAACGCTTGCTGTGGCGGCTCAGGCACATGCGCGGCTCAACGACAACGTCGTGGTGACGGCCGAGGAGAAGGAGACCATCGACGAGGGAGACTTGCGGGAAGTGACCGTGAGCGGCACAATGGCTCCGCTGACGCAGTTGCAGTCGGCACGAATCGTGACTGTACTCAGCCGCCAGGACATCGAGCAGGCGGCGGTAGAAAGTATCAACGATCTCTTTAAATTAGTCACCGGCGTGGACGTCCGGCAACGCGGTGGCTTTGGTATTCAGACGGACATCAGCATCGATGGCGGCACCTTCGACCAGGTCACGCTCCTGCTCAACGGCATCGACATCGGCAACCCCCAAACAGGACACTTATCGGCAGACTTCCCCGTCAGCATCGGCGACATCGAGCGCATCGAGGTGCTCGAAGGTGCGGCCAGTCGCGTCTATGGCGGCCAGAGCTTCGGAGGAGCCATCAACATCGTTACGCGGCACGACAAAGGCCATACGGCCGACCTTGCAGCTTCGGGCGGTTCCTTCGGTACGGCTACGGGCGAGGCACGCCTTTCTCTTACGACAGGCAAGGTGTCGAACCGCATCAGCGGCGGAGGTGGCAGGAGCGACGGAGGCACGCAGAACAGCTCTTGGCGAAAGGGACAGCTCTTTTATCAGGGCGACTACGAGAGCGACGACTTGAAGTTCGACTGGCAGTTCGGCTTCTCGAAGAAGAGCTATGGCGCCAACACCTTCTACAGCGCCGCCTATCCCGACCAGTACGAGCGAAACCAGCGGCTCATGGCAAGCGTTGATGCTGAGTATAAAGTGAAGAATGATGAACGAAGAGTGAAGGATAAAAACTATCAGAAGGACGATACAAACGCTAATTCTTCACACCTCACACTTCTCTCTTCAGTCTTCTGGAACCGTTCCTGGGATAACTTCGAACTGGTGCATAACTCCACATTCGGTGAGAACTTCCATCGCACAGACGTCTTTGGCATCAAGGCAGGAGGACACGTCGATTGGAAACTCGGCAAGACGGCAGTCTCGGCACTCCTGCGACACGAAAACATCTTAAGCACCAATCTGGGATGCAATCGCCAGCCGGAAGGGAGTTTCTATGCCTGGAACGACAATCGGACGACAGTATCCTTCAGCCTCGAACACAACATCTTGCTGCGCCATTGGACCATCTCTGCAGGCGTGATGGCAAGCATGACTTCGGCCATCGACCATCGTTTCCGCTTCTATCCGGGCGTCGATGTCGCCTATCGTCCCACGCCCCGCTGGAAGCTGCTCTTCTCCTACAACAAGGGCTTCCGCTTGCCCACCTTCACCGAGCTTTACTACAAAAGCCCGACCCATGAGGGCAATCGCGACTTGAAAGCCGAACACAATCACTCCTTCTCGCTTGGCTGTCAGTACTCGACACAGGGTCTGAGCGCATCCGTCCGCGGCTTCTACCACCGAGGCACGCAGATGATCGACTGGGTGATGTATGCCCCCGACGACATCTTCCATACGGCTTCTTTCGACCTCGATAACGTCGGAGTGCAAGTTCAAGGCAAAGCCTCCTTCGCTCAGCTCCTTGGGCACGACACCTGGGTGCGCTCCCTCAGCGTGGGTTATACCTACATCCATCAGACGAAGCACGATGCCGAGGGCGTCGTCAAGAGCAACATGGCAATGGAGTATCTGCGGCATAAGGCCGTGGCGAGCCTCACGCATCGCATAATAAAAAGTAAAAGGGTAAAAAGGTTAAAAGGCAGAGCGAAGCTTTTTCAATTTTTCAACCTTTCACCTTTTCAACTTTCCATGACCTGGGACGTGCGTTGGCAAGAGCGTGTAGGCAGCTATGTGAGCGACGGCAGTCTGGTCGGCTACCATCCCTACTGGCTGCTCGACGCCAAGTTGCTGTGGTCGATGCCGGAGGCTTCAGGCTCCAAGTCTCAACTTTCAGCTTGCAATTTTCAACTTTCAGAGCTTTACGTCCAGGCCACCAACCTCACCAACCATCGCTACCGCGACCTTGGGGCTGTGCCTCAGCCCGGCATTTGGGTCATGGCAGGCGCAAGGGTGAGGCTGAAATAAGACCACAGAAGTAGAGACCACTCCTGTGGTAAGATACGCGAAAAACCTTGACATGAAAATATGTCACGGCACGAAGGAAAAGGCGATGCCGCACGGCTCGTAGTCCGACGCTCCACGTTGTGTCGGCCTACGCTCCACGTAGCATCGCCTTTTCCTCCACGTTAACTTTCCCTTCTCAACTCTCAATTTTCAACTTTATTCTTTGTTCTGTTTGACGTCACTGTGTGCCTTCCCGACACTTTCTTAACACAGCCTCACAAAAAGCCTCTTTGCAACTCATTGACTATCAAGCG
>JAILRU010000067.1 GCA_024697945.1 Bacteroidaceae bacterium | reverse complement strand
GCATTCGCGAAAGTCTTGCCCATGCTGGTGTCTATAACGACCATAAGGTGGAACTATCTTTCGTCAACAGCGAATATCTCACTCGTGAGAATGTGGCCGAGAAGTTACAAGGTTTCCAAGGCGTTGTGATATGTCCAGGCTTTGGCCAGCGCGGCACCGAAGGCAAGATTGTTGCGGCCGAATACACTCGAACCCACGACATTCCCACCTTTGGCATCTGCCTGGGTATGCAGATGATTGTCATCGAGTTTGCTCGCAATGTCCTGGGGTATTCCGATGCCAACTCCCGCGAGATGGACGCAAAGACTCCACACAATGTCATCGACATCATGGAGGAACAGAAGAACATCACCCAGATGGGTGGAACCATGCGCCTTGGCGCCTACGAATGCAACTTGCAGAAGGGCAGTCGCACATATGAGGCCTACGGCAGTCACGAAACAGTTTCAGAGCGGCATCGCCATCGCTATGAGTTCAACAACAAATACTTCGAGGAATATGAAAGTCACGGCATGAAGTGCGTCGGCATCAACCCCGAAAGTAATCTGGTGGAGATTGTGGAAATTCCCGATCTGAAGTGGTATATTGGCACCCAGTTCCATCCAGAGTATTCAAGTACTGTGCTGAAACCCCACCCTCTGTTTATGAGTTTCATCAAGGCTTGTATAAATAACAAATAAAAAGGAAAGTAATCAACCAGATTTATGGATAAAAACACAATCACAGGATTTGTATTAATAGCACTTGTTCTCATTGGATTCTCCTGGTGGAGCCGTCCCAGTGAGGAACAACTGCAAGAGATGGCCCGTCAGGACTCCATAGCACGCATAGAACAGCAAAAGGCCCTCGAAACCGCTGAAGCAGAAAAGAAGGTCGTGGAAGTCAAGAAAACGCTCCCCGCCGACTCCTCTTCTGCATTCTTCACCAGTCGTAGCGGCAATGCCCAGCACATCACTCTCGACAACGGTAAGGTTGCCGTCACACTCAACTCCCTGGGAGGTGTGGTAGAAGGTGCCACCCTCAAGGGTTATAATAACCAGCAGGGTAAACCCGTGACGCTGCTTTCCGAGAAGGACAGTCATTTTTCCTATGCCCTTGCCGGCAAGAGCGAGAATTTCCTAAGCGACGAACTTTATTTCCAACCCGTTGCCCAGTCCGACACATCCGTCACCTTCCAGGCAACTGCAGCCAACGGTGGCACGCTCAACCTGCGCTATGTCCTGCATCCCGACAGTTATATTCTTGACTTTGAAATCGAAGCCGAAGGTCTGCAGAACTACTTTGCCCCCTCTATGAGCACCATCGACCTCACCTGGGTCAACAAGGCCCAGCAACAGGAGAAAGGTGCAACCTTCGAGAATCGCTATTCTGCTCTCACTTACAAGATTAAGGACAAGGGTACCAAAAAACTTAATGAGATGAAGGATGACGAAGAAGATGTGGAGAACCCCGTCGATTGGATTGACTTTAAGGACCAATTCTTCTCCAGCATAATCATCGCGCATCAGGACTTCAAGAACGTCAATCTCGTCAGCACACCTTTCGAGAAAGGCACTGGCTACCTGAAGCAATATGGTGCCAAGATGCAGACACTCTTCGACCCCTCAGGCAAGCAACCCACACAGATGCAGTTCTATTTGGGTCCCAATGACTTCCACACACTGAAGAGTACCAACAAACTTAGTTCCAGCGACAAGGATCTCGATTTGCAGAACCTAGTTTATTTTGGTTGGCCCATCGTCAAGTGGATTAATCGTTTCTTCATCCTCTATCTCTTCGACTGGCTTACGGGCTTTGGTCTGAACATGGGTATCGTGCTCTTGTTGCTTACCCTCATTGTCAAGGCCCTTGTCTATCCCGCCACCAAGAAGAGTTACCTTGCCAGTGCCCGCATGCGAGTGTTGAAACCTGAAGTTGACAAACTCAATGCCAAGTATCCCAAGCAGGAGGATGCCATGAAGAAGCAACAGGAGATGATGCAACTCTATTCTCAGTACGGCGTTTCACCCATGGGCGGCTGCCTGCCTGCGCTCATTCAGATGCCTATCTGGATTGCCCTCTTCAACTTCATCCCCAACGCCATCGAACTGCGCGGTGAAAGTTTCCTCTGGGCCACCGACCTCAGTGCCTATGACGATGTCATCCGCTGGGGAAAGGACCTCTGGCTAATAGGTGACCACATAAGTATCTTCTGCCTTCTCTTCTCCCTCACCAACATCGGCAACACCTGGATTTCAATGCGTCAGCAACAGGCTAATGCCATGATGGGCAGCGAGCAGCAACAGCAGATGAAGATGATGCAGTGGATGATGTACCTCATGCCCGTGTTCTTCTTCTTTATGTTCAACGACTACTCATCGGGACTTTCCTATTACTACTTCCTGTCTGGTCTCACCAGCATCCTCATCATGTGGGCACTTCGCCGGTTCACCGACGACAACAAACTACTGGCCCAACTAAAGGCTTATAAAGAAAAGCACGCAAACGACCCGAAGAAGGTGGGTGGTCTGGCTGCACGCCTCGAGGCAATGCAGAAGATGGCCGAGGAACAACAGCGTATGCGCAACCAAAAGAAATAGCGATATGAAACGAACAGCATTGCTACTACTCACTATGGCAACTCTCACAGCTTGCAATCAGCAGCAGGATGACGACTTCATCGGTCGCAACGAAATCACCCTTCAAAGCGACACCCTCACCCCCGAAGCCCTTTGGGCCATGGGACGCATCGGTACTCATGTTGCCTCTCCTGATGGTCGTCGTGTGGTCTATCAAGTCAGTTACTACAGCGTCGAAAAGGACCGCAGCCACACAGTGCTCTATGTGATGAGCATTGACGGCAGCGACAACAAGATGCTCACCACTTCATCGAAGAATGAGACCGATCCCGCATGGCTCGACGATGAGACCATCGCTTTCCTCACCGAGGGCGAAGTGTGGCAGATGAGTGCCAGCGGCAACGCACGTAAACAACTCACCCAAACCGAGGGTACAGTCGATGCATTCCGCTTTTCCCCCGACGGACAAAAGGTAATCCTCATCAAGTCGGTTCCTTTCCACGACATCATTCAGGAGAAACCCGCAGATCTCCCCAAAGCAACAGGACGCGTCGTCAACGACCTCATGTATCGCCACTGGGATCACTATGTGGAGTCTATCCCCCACCCCTTCGTCCTCGACCTTAATAGTGGCGAAGAGAAGGATATACTCGAAGGACAACCCTACGAATGTCCCATGGAACCTTTTGGCGGTATAGAACAACTGGCGTGGAGCACCGATTCCAAGCAGATAGCCTACACCTGCCGCACGAAGACAGGACTGGCTTACAGCATCTCCACCGATAGCGATATATTCCTATATGATGTTGAAAGTGGAGAGGAGAAAAACCTCTGCAAGCCTGAGGGTTATGAGGCACCAGCCTTCGACCCTACAAAGACTCGCAAAGACCAGCCCGTCAATGCCCCTGACAACCTTGTCAACAATGTCGGTTATGACCAAAACCCCAAGTTCTCCCCCGACGGCAAATATGTGGCATGGACATCGATGCAGCGTGACGGCTATGAAGCCGACCGCATGCGCCTGTGCGTTTACAATCTGAAGACCGGTGCCAAGCAATATGTCACAGAGTCCTTCGACTCTAATGTCGATGACTTCTGCTGGGCTCCCGATTCCAAGACGCTCTATTTCCTGGGTGTTTGGCACGCTACCGAGAACCTCTACCGCACCAACTTGCAAGGTGAGGTAAAGCAGTTGTCCAATTATCAAGCCGACTTTGGCAGTCTGCAACTTGTCAATAACATAGGCAAATATCCATCAGATGACTAATATATATATGCGAAAATCCTGCTCGAACGGCATGATTACATGCATCCCGCCGACCTCTACCTTGCCACAATAAAGGTGAGCAACGACACCATAGAATCCCTGACGCAGGTCACTCACGAAAATGAGCATATTCTATCGCAACTGGCAGCCGGTAGCAGCGAAGCACGTTGGATAAAGACCACCACAGGCGAGGATATGCACTACTGGATTATCAAACCGCCTCACTTCGACCCATCGAAGAAATATCCTACCTTGCTCTTCTGCGAGGGTGGTCCCCAGAGTCCCGTCAGCCAGTTCTGGAGCTATCGTTGGAATTTCATGATCATGGCTTCACGAGGTTATGTCATCATTGCCCCCAACCGGCATGGTCTGCCTGGTTTTGGATTAGCTTGGCAGGAACAGATATCTGGTGATTGGACGGGCCAGTGCATGCAAGACTATCTTGCTGCCATCGACGACGCTGCCGCCAACCTGCCCTATGTTGACCGCGACCGCATGGCAGCAGTAGGAGCCTCCTTCGGTGGTTTCTCCGTCTATTACCTGGCTGGACATCACGACAAGCGTTTCAAGTGCTTCATCGCTCACGACGGAGCCTTCAATCTTGAGGCAATGTACACCGAAACGGAAGAGAATTGGTTCTCCAACTGGGAGTATGACGATGCATACTGGAACAAGGACCAAACCGCTCGCGCCCGCAAGACATACGAGAACTCTCCCCACCGCTTCGTAGATAAGTGGGACACTCCCATCCTTTGCATCCACGGTGAGAAGGACTATCGCATTAATGCCACTCAGGGCATGTCGGCCTTCAATGCAGCTCGCATGCGTGGAATCGAAGCACAACTACTCATCTTCCCCGATGAGAACCACTGGGTGCTCCATCCACAGAATGGTGTGCTTTGGCAGCGCACCTACTTCAATTGGCTCGACAGCCATCTGAAGTAATGATAAAAGGAATATAATTCGATAAAAGATAGACTTAAAATGACAGACCAAATCAAAACACTTCGTGACAGCGCTGCTATGCGCTGGACAGCCCTACTGCTGCTGGCTCTCGCCATGTTCTGCAGTTACATTTTCATGGACATTCTCTCCCCCATCAAGGACCTGATGCAGGAAACCCGCGGATGGGATTCCACCGCCTTTGGTACTATGCAAGGCAGCGAGGTATTCCTCAATGTATTTGCCTTCTTCCTCATCATTGCCGGTATCATTCTCGACAAGATGGGCGTTCGTTTCAC
>JAILRU010000052.1 GCA_024697945.1 Bacteroidaceae bacterium | reverse complement strand
AAGGTGCAAAGATAGTGCAAATCGAGTAAAATACCAAAGAAATAACTTTTTTTCTTTGTTTTTTCGAGATGCAGCCTATCTTCGAGACGAGTCTCAAAGATAATGGCAATCTTTCACGCATCCAAATATATGGCAGTTTCTTTTATGGACTCATACTTCTGTTCTCATTTATAGGGTTCAACAACATATTATTTATAATTTCTTGTCTATTATGATGTTTTAACTCTTAAACTTTTTAACTTTTCAACTTTTCTTCGTACCTTTGCAGTCAGAAAACTTAATATGTGGGATTATGACAACATTACGTTTACGTGCGGAACTACTCCGCGAACTTAATCCAATCTTCGACAGCGAGGTGGCGATGCAGAAGACACTCACCGCTCTTCGTGATATCCGTCGGGCAGTATTTCCCGAAGTTCCCGTAAGCAAGTCTGCCGTACGGAAAGGTTGGTCTGCTGCGGCGCGCAAAGCACACAAGCAAGGAGATGACCAATTGGTTGCCGCCGATATGTTCGAGGACGACAAGGTGGAGGATTGGCAATGGTAGAGCAATTCGATGTCTATTGGGTTGACCTCAACCCGACGGTCGGTGCTGAGATGCAGAAAATTCGTCCCTGCGTTGTGGTAAGTCCCAAAGAACTCAACAGGTATCTTGCTACGGTCATTATTATCCCTATCACATCGGCAGTCCATGGCTATCCTTTCCGTGTTGCCTGCCAAATAGATGGGCGCGACGGCGAGATTGTCACCGACCAGATAAGGACGGTTGACAAGAGTCGGTTGAAAAAGAGGATTACAGCACTTACGCCCAACGAGCAAGCCGAATTGCAGGATGTGCTCCGTCAGATGTTCTGCGAATGACATACTCATCCCTCTCCCCTTCTGGGTCGAGAGGGATGATTGTTTCTGTATGTCTTGATGGTGGGGCATTGTGTTTTATTTATTTTGCCTTTGCCCGCCCTTGTTTTCTTTTGTCGTTGAACGCAATCAGATATTCTCAGCGCGTTTTGACTCGCACAGGTCGGACGCTTCGCCCATAACAACGGCGGCCATTATTCCAGTCGATACTGCAAAAATTGAAGTACAGGTCGTACCCGCTACCGCCATAGCTCGCATCGAGCGAACGCGACCAGTAGTCGCCTTCCGTTCCTGCTCTTTCAAGACTCTTTCCGTAATGTTCGCCTGCAGCGGGCAGGAAAATGGTGTCGCCGTTACTTTTGCTTGTTATCAGCATACCGTTCACTCCGTTCTGCGTCGTCCATTCGCTTGTCGTGTACTCGCTGTTGTACAGCTCCTTTATCTGGTTGTAGCTTGGCATCTGCCACTCGCTGCCCCAATTTGTAGTCGCAGCATCGTCCTCAGGCAAAAGCTCCGTCTTATTATCCACCTTGCCGGATTTGCTGTTAATGCAATACTTCGTAATCCTGTTCTTTGAGTGCCTGCACCATTTGTAAGTGTACCATCTGTATTTTTTCTTTGGCTCAGTCTCGCCCCAAGCGAAGTAGTCGCCGTATTCCTCGGGAGAGTTCGCTCCGACGTTACACGTTGCCCACAATGTGCCGCTCGGTAAACCGAGGTCAACCCATTCGTGCTCGTCCACGATGATGAAGCCATCGTCCTCGAATATGATGCTGTCTAACTGTGAGACGGTGCACTCGAAAGTCTTGTTGCCAGCCATGTGGAGTACGACTTTCTGTCCCTGCCCTGCTGCTGCGACGAGGGCAAGCAGGATGGTGATGATATTCCTTTTCATTTTCTTTTAGAGTTTATTTGTCTTGCGAAAGTCTGTTTTCGTTTTGTTTCGACCTTGCCCGCTGTGGACAAGAATCTTTTATCTTTCCAATAGCATTTTATTCTCCAAAGATTTCTGTCAGCTTCTCTTCAAGCATGTCGCCGCGCAGGTCGATATCAACAATCTTTCCTTCACCGTCCAAAAGGATGTTGGCAGGAATGCCCTTGATGTCGTAAGTCTTTGCGCCGAGGCTGTCCCATCCCGCAAGGTCGCTCAGATGCACCCAAGGCATCTTTATCGTTTTGATGGCACGAAGCCAAGCCTCTTTGCTTGTATCGAACGAAATGGCGACGATGTCAAGTCCCTTTGCGTGGTATTTATCATAGCAAAAGGACACGTTAGGCATCTCGACACGACACGGGCCACACCACGAAGCCCAGAAGTCGACGAGCACATAGCGACCTTTACCGCACCATTCGCTCAAGCGATGTTCATGGCCTATAGTGTCGTTCATGGCAATATCTGTGAATTTGTTACCGATAGCACGTACCGTCTGGCTTGCCAAGAATTCCTGGTGCTCGCCTTGCAGCTTTGCCAAATGCTCCTTGGCTTCCTGCATGGCAGGATGATTCTCGTATGGTGCTCCAGGATAGAATATCTTTTGAAGGTCGCCGATCGAAAGTCCTTGGTAAATCATCGGCACAAACTGTAGGGGAATCATCGAGTCGAGATTGTCCATCACTACCTTGCGCATTAGTTTGAAAAGATTCCCCTTGTTATCATTCTTCATACAATCCACTATGCCTCGAACATACTCGTTCATTCCAATGGAACCCTTCGAACCTTTGACTGTGCCTGCGATAAGGTCAACTTCAGTGGGAATGCTGTCCACCCTGACAGCAACCACGTCATCCATCTTTTCCTGTATAGCTGATATGTCTGAGACGAAGAGAAGAACATACACACTGTCAGGCAAAACTTCCCTATATTCCCATTTGCCGTCCGTGACAGCGATACTGTCTGTTCCGCCGCTGCCGTCCAAGTTTTTACATATGGAGACAGATTTTGTCTCTTTCGGAGCAATGCCGCGAATGCTGACTTTTATCTGAGCATGCCCTGCTACTGCGACGAGGGCAAGCAGGATGGTGATGAGTTGTCTTTTCATTGTTCTATTTGTCATTCAGTTTCAGCATTATCTCACGAATGGATTCGGGATTGTTAGGCCGAGGCTCGTTCTCTTCTGTCGTGACGCGATGGCCGTCTTGGTCGAAGATGATGTAAGTGGGGAACTTGTGGATGCCGAGGTATTGCTCGACGGCCTGCTGCTGGTCGGCTGGCAGGTTGTAGTGGACGAAGTGCTCGCCCGTGAGTTTGTATTCTGCGATGGTGCTGCGCCAGGCCTCTGTCTCGCTGCCGTTGCAAAGGAAGAGATAGGTGACGGGCAAGTCACTCAGCGCCTGATGAAGTGGGTGCGTGTTGTTCTTAAGGTAGGCTTTGCAGGGAACGCACCATGTGCCCCAGAAGTCAACATACACGATACGCCCCCGATAAGGCTCGATGATTTTGGAGAAAATGTCCTTGCCGTCGGTGAGCCCAGCCAGAGGTTCGTTGGGCATTAGGTTTGCTTCGTCGGCATCTTTCAGCAGGGCGAGGTCGCGGTAATGGTTGCTTTGCTCGATGACGAGGCTGCGAAGATAATCGTCCTTTACCTCGCCGACCAGGGCTTGCAGAGCAGGACGAAGCGGCGCATGGTATTGCTCGACCTCATTATAGAGCAACGCCGCACGTGCATAGTCGCGCACTTCCTCTGGCATATCGAGGGAGGCAACGCGCTTGATGTGCTGAGCCGTCTCACGCTCGCTCACGAGTCCATTTCTGAAAAGGTTCTTGAAATATGGGTCTGAAAGGAACTCTTTTCCGGCACGCTCAAAGGGATGGCTGTCGAGTAGGGAGTCGGCGGCATTGCTCTCGACGAGTGCCTTGTAGTCCTGTAGCATTGTGCGGAGTGTGCGGAGGCTATCGGCAAAGGCAACTGTTTTGCTGATTGTCCCGTCGGCCTGTTGCTCAAGTGCGATGTCGATGGCTGTGTCTATGCCGGACAAGTTGTATTTGTTGCGGGAGCGTGGCGCGACGAGTTCCTCTGTGTAGTACGTGATGATGTAGCCCAAGTAGTCCCCGATGATGCTGTATGGACGCGGCAGGTCGCAGATGAAGTGGTCGTGCAGCCATTGCCACAGCCTGCCGTCGGAATTCTGCCGCACGGCGGGACTTTCGAAGTGTCGTTGTACGACCATGTGGGCGAGGCTTGCCAGCGAACGGTATTTTGCACAGTAGCGCCATTCGGGCGAGAGGGAAGGATTGGCCTGCTGTATGGAATCGATGGCCGTCTCCATGCGTTGTAGCTCCTTCTCTGCTGCTTCCAGCACGTAGGCGTCCGTCTTGTCATCCATTTCACCGAAGTGCCACGAACATTGTGGCGGTTCATGATTGAGCATTTCGTTTGCGAGCGAGGTGTCGCTGCCATTGCATGTGAGTTTGATGACCCCGCCGTTCAGCTCCACATCGTATGTCTCGCCGGGTGACAGCATAAGCTGCTGATAGCAGAACAAAACGAGTGATGTGTCCGTCAATGGCACTTCCACCTCGAACCGCCCCAGACTGTCGGGCTGCAATGGAATCTCGTTTGGGAAGATGGTTTGCAGAGGATTGTAGTAATAGATGCAAAGTTGGTTCTCTGCTTGTTTGGGCATGTTCAAGATGCTTCCTCGCACCAATGCCGAAGTCTTTGTCTCTGTGCATGCTGCCAACACAACGAGGGCAAGCAGGATGGTGATGATTTGTTTTTTCATTTCTTCTCTTATTTTTTATATTATAACGTATGAACTGCGAAAATGTGACAGCAAAGCGTGTTATTTATTCTTAAAAGTTCCCGCATCTCACGACGAAGGAGCCTCATGGCGCCTTTTATTAACTTCAAAAAACAATGTTTTGAATAAAACCGAGGCAAAATTACAGGTAAATGACCAATCTGCCAAATAAATCTTGTTTCATCTTGTTTCATGAAACACATTGAAACAGAAAATTGGCTTCTTTTTCCGAAATTCTTTGTACTTTTGCAGCAGAAAGACAAATAACAGATGTAAAATGGAAGTTAAGAAGATTGTTTGCATACTCGCTATTCTGCTGATGGCTTCGTGCTCCAATGTGGGCATTTTAGAGAAAATGGAGCAGATAAAGACGTTTGGGAACCACGACCCCGAGAAAGCGCTTGTCATGCTCGACTCTTTGGAACTCGAGGTCAGAGACAAGAGCGAGTACGTCAGGAACAAGTACGACCTGCTGCGCATCAGGCTCCACGACAAAGCGGACCACATACCAAGCTCTGACTTGATGATAAAGGGGCTGGTGGCATATTTTGAAGATAATGGTTCCATCCCCGATAAGCAGGAGGTCTATTACTATGCCGGCAGCACCTATCGCGACCTTCAGGACACGCCCCGCGCCTTGGAGTACTTCTTCAAGTCACTTGACTTCGCCATCGACCACCCGAAGGAATGCGACCCCATCATGCTGAGAAATACTTATTCTAATCTCAACTACTTATACTATCAAGTACAAGACTATCCGAATGCTTTGGAAACAGGACTCAAAGAATTAGAGAGTTGCAGGCAGACACGGACAAATGTTGTTGTGCCATTTGTGCATATAGGGGCAGCGTATATTGCTTTGGACAGTTTGCAGCAGGCAGAAACGGCATTAGACTCTGCATATACACATATTGTTCAGTCTGGAAACATTTCCCAGTATCAAAAGCCACTTACCTTTGTGATGTATCACTATGCTTTCATGGGCAAGAAACAAAAGACAAAAGACTGTGCCAATCTAATAACAGGCAATCCTTTGGATGTTTTTGACGCCACTTCCTGTATGGCATTTGCCTGGTATTATGAGTCTTTAGAGAAGTACGACTCTGCTAGCATTTACCTCAAGCGAGTTCTTGACGACGGAACAGATGTCGTAAATATGTATGATGCAGCAACACATCTTTTCAGGATATACAGCGAGGCAGGCGACGAACACAATGCCACTCTCTATGCGAAAACCTATTTAGAGATGAGCGACTCGCTGGACTTCGGGAAGCGTCAGGAGCTGGCGGCGACGGTCAACAACCAATACAAGTATCACCTTGACCAGAAGAAGGAGCAGGAGCTGAAAGACGAGAAGGAACGCTACAAGACGACACTCATCGTGGTCTGCCTCGCGGCTTTGTTGTTGGTTTGTCTCGGCTACATCTACCATATTTGGAGGAGGAACAGACATCTGAAGGAAGTCGTTGCACTTTTGGAAGAGAACAGAGCGAAAGAGCAGCAACTGGCAGAGCGGGAAGAACGAAACAAAGCAATCATCAAGCTGATGCACCAGACGGATTTGGAAGGAACGGCAGAGGAAGTCATCGATGCCATCCGAAAGTCTTCAACGGGTATGAAAGAAATGACACCTGATGATTGGAAGCAGCTCTATCATGCTGTTGATGAGCTTTACCCATCGTTCAAAGATAAGCTGGTGAAAGAGTTGGACAGTTATACGGAACAGCAGCAACAAGTCTGCTACCTGATGCGTGTCGGCCTGACCAATTCGCAAATCCATAACATAACCAATGTTTCTCGCGCCACCGTCTGGCGCTGGGTGAAGAAGTACGATTGGGTAATAACAAATTAGTCTTTCTAATTTTATAGACTATTATTTGTTGCCAAACGTAATGTCATGTCGTTCTCTCTTACCTATAATATATATAACACCGCCACGCCTGTCAATGCGTGGATATTCAGTCGTTAAATTGTTCGGTGGTTAGTTGGGGATTACTGCGGAATCTTCCTTATCTTCTCAGGTCGCAGAACAGCGATGCCTGGCAGGAAGCGGTAATCCTTGTAGTTGTTGGTTTCGAGGATGCTTTAGCACCACGGCGCAATGTTAGTTGTGGATCCCCCCCATCAGCGGGCTTTGCCCTAAATGATAAATGAAAAGGTGAAAGATTTTTTCTTTTCTTGTTTGTCATATCAGTAATATTTCGTAACTTTGACATTCGTCGAAGTTCTTCATATTCACTCAGGCGGTAAACCGGAGTCCTTTCGCTCGGAAATAAAAAGAAAAACAAGATTTTCTTTTGTATTTCGCTCACTTATTCGTAACTTTGCAGCCAACAAACGACTAACATAACTATTATGAACGAACAGCAATTACCAACCATCGAGGAGGTGTTCTCCTGGATGCGTAAGCTTTACGACGAGAGTTATTCGGGACTGACCAAGACGGAGAAGGGCGAACAGCACATGTACGGCACTATGGTGACTACGCCCAGCGACAAGAAGTTCATCGTGCGTATGCTCGACGAGACGAGTCAGATTCGCGACCGCCAGAAACTGGCAATCCGCGTGAAGGAGCTTATCGACCAGTACGGAATCCCCAAGTTCCTCGACGCCTCGGACCACGCGCTCTTCTGGATGTACCAGAAGTTCGCCTACCTGCCCATCTTCAACTGGGCGGCTGTGCCCATCATCAAGTGGCGACTGCGACGCGACACGAGCCGCGTCATCATCGATGCTGCCCGTCCCAGCCTGACCACGCACCTCGCCACGCGTTTCCAGCAGGACATCGGTCAGAACGTCAACCTGCTGGGTGAAGTGGTGCTTGGTGACGGTGAGGCCGACAAGCGCTACCGTTCCTACCTGGAAGCCCTGAAGGAGCCTGACATCAACTATATCTCCGTCAAGATTTCGGGTATCTACGCGCAGACGCATGCCTTGAACTACAAGGAGTGCTTCCCTGAGCTGGTGCGCCGTATGTCCGAACTCTACCAGACGGCCATCGACTATCCCTATACGGACGTGAATGGCGTGACACGGCCCAAGTTCATCAACCTCGACATGGAGGAGTACAAGGACGCCCACCTGACGATGAAGCTGTTCAAGGATGTCCTTTCCCTGCCGCAGTTCAAGAACTACGAGGCGGGCATCGTGGTGCAGGCTTATCTGCCCGATGCCGAGGGCTTCCAGACAGAGCTCCTGGAGTTTGCCCGCAAGCGTGTGGCAGAGGGTGGCTCTCCCATCAAGATGCGTATCGTGAAAGGCTGCAACCTGGACATGGAGAACATCGTCAGCGACCTGCGCGGATGGCCCAACCCCGTGCGTCCCAATAAGACGGAGGTGGATGCCAACTACCTGCACATCATCGAGCGCGGCCTGAAACCCGAAAACGCCAAGGTGCTGCACATCGGTATGGCTTCGCATAACCTCTTCACCATCTCCTACGCCTACCTGCTCAGCGAGATGTACCAGACGCCCAAGGACTGCTTCTGCTTCGAGATGCTTGAGGGCATGGCCAACCACGTGTGGAGGGCGCAGAAAAAACTGGGCAACCACGTCATCCTCTACACGCCCGTTGTGAAGAAGGAGCATTTCCTCAACGCCATTTCCTACCTCGTGCGCCGTATGGACGAGAACACGGCTCCCGATAACTTCCTGACCCACAGCTTCTCGCTGAAGCCCGACACGAAGGAATGGAAGGAGCTGCAGGAGCAGTTCATCGCTGCCTACAACATGAAGGATAGCCTGAACCATACACCCACAAGAACGCAGGACCGCAACCAACCCTACGTGGGACAGGAACCGAGGGACGAGATGCTGAACGAGCCGGACACCGACTTCGACCGTTTCTGCAACCAGCAATGGGTGGAGAAGATATTTGCGAAGTGGAAGGCAAATGGCAATACCTCAGGCGAGAAGTCAGCCTGGGGCGAATGGAAGCCGGGGGATTTGCTGCCTACCCAGATAGGCGACGAATTGGTTTACAACAACGACCACGTGAAATATTTCGACCGGAGTCAGGAAGGCGATGTACTTGTCTGCGAGATGTCTCGTACTAATAAGGAGCAGGTGCAACAGATTCTCGATATTGCTGATGCCGATGCAGGAAAGTGGCGCGAGACCAGCGTGGAGGAGCGCCATCAGATTATGTACAAGGCTGCTAACATTCTCGGTCAAATGCGCGGCGACCTGAACGGTTCCATGTGTGCCATTACGGGCAAGACCATTGAGGAAGCCGACGTGGAGGTTTCCGAAGCCATCGACTACTGCCGCTTCTATACCACCACGATGAAGAAGTTCGCAGCGCTGCCTGATATCGAGATGCGCGGCAAGGGCACCGTGCTGGTCCTTTCGCCCTGGAACTTTCCATGTGCCATTCCCTGTGGCGGTGTCGTAGCTGCTTTGGCTTCCGGCAATACCTGTATCCTGAAGCCTGCCACGGTGGCAGCTCCCGTAGCCTGGCTCTTTGCCAAGGCATTCTGGGAGGCTGGCGTTCCCAAGCAGGCCCTGCAGGTCATCATTGCTGACCGCGAGGCAACGCCACTGCTCACTTCCTCGCCTGTCATCAAACATGTGATTCTCACTGGTGGCACCGAGACAGCACAAACCCTCGCACATGCCAATCCACGTAAACCGTTGTCAGCCGAGACGGGCGGCAAGAACGTCATGATTATCTCTGCCAAGAGCGATCGCGACCATGCCATCATGAACGCCTGCCGTTCAGCCTTCGGTAATGCCGGACAGAAGTGTTCCGCCTGCTCACTCCTGCTTGTGGAGCGTTCCGTTTACAATCATCCCGAGTTCTTCGAGAAGCTCAAGGACTGTGCTTCCTCGCTCAAGGTGGGTGGCGTATGGAATGCCGGCAACATCGTCGGGCCCATGATAACCAACAAGAACGAGAAGCTCGAGCAGGCCTTCAAGCTCGAACCGGGTGAGCATTGGCTCATCGCGCCTGAGTTCGTTGATGAGAAGCACTACATCCTGCGTCCCACCATCAAGGTGGGTGTGAAGCCTGGCTCCTTTACCTTCCGCACGGAGCTCTTTGCCCCACTGCTTGCTGTAGCTCCCTACGACACACTCGAGGAAGCCGTCGATTTAGTGAATGGTCTCGACTACGGCCTGACCTCCGGCCTTCAGTCTCTCGACGAGCAGGAGCAGCGCTATTGGAAGAACCACATCCAGGCAGGCAACCTTTACATCAACCGAGGCATCACGGGTGCCATAGTCAACCGCCAGCCCTTTGGCGGCATGAAGTTGTCGGCCTTCGGTCCCGGCCTGAAGGCAGGCGGTCCGAACTACGTGACTCAGTTCATGGTTATTACGGACAACGGACGACAGACGACAGACTACAGATCTTCATATGCCGAATGGTACGAGAAAGAGTTCCGTCATCCGCGCAACATTCAGCCCAAGATACGTGGCGAGCAGAATGTTTTCCGCTATCTGCCTCTGACTGGAGGCATGGCATTGCGCCTCTTCGGCGACGAGACCAAAGAGCATGTGAAGATGGTATGTCTTGCAGCCAAGACCGTCGGGACGCCTCTCACCGTATCAGCCGACAACGGTAATTCCCTGCTCGACGTGGCTCGTGCCTACAACTGTCCGGCTGTGATTGAGAATTTGGCAGCCTTCTGCGAGAACATCAAGCATTACGAGCGCATCCGTACCATCTCAAATGAAGTACCTGACGTCGTCTTCCAGGCAGCAGCCAACTGCGACAAGTACATCGCTCAGGCCCTTCCTGTACGCAACGGACGCATCGAGCTGACGCACTACATCAAGGAGCAGTCTATCGCGAACGAGTACCACCGTTACGGTTCGCAGATTGAAGTGCCTGAGGTGGAGTGACGGATATTTCGAAAGGCGTGGCGGGCAGGAGGCTTCCTTTTGCCCGGCAGTCTGCCTCGATGGGATTGTTCTTCCAAGCGTAGCGCAGACGGGTGCCTCGTCCGTGGATAATGACCTGTGAACCATCGGCTTCGCACGGGACATTGCGGAAAGGCCCTGTAGCATCGGTTATCTCAAAGCCTTGAGTGGCTGTCACAGGTTGGTCGAAGGTGACGACAATGGTGCTGTCACTGGCAGTCTCAGCCGATAGCGGCTGTGGGGAGAGCGAGACACGCTTCCCGAATACCAACTTGTCGAAAGCCAGTGCCACACGTTCTGCCAGTTCGCGTTTGCGGAGGGGATGTATGTCGTTGGCTTCTCCCAGGTCGATGGCAACGGCCAGCTCGGCTCTGGGGTCGGAAAGTGCGGCGCGGCGCTGACTCTCGCGCAACTCCGCCCATCCTGTCTCCTGAGGCATTGGACTGGGAGCCATGAAATTGGCCAGTTGGACAATGACGAAGGGTAGGGTAGGCTGCTGGAATTGCTGTCGCCAGTCCTGCATCAGACTCCGAAGTTGTGCTTCATAGATTTTTGCCCGCCCTGTGTTGGATTCTCCCTGATACCAGACCATGCCCGCAACAGCGTAGGGAGCCAGAGGGAACAGCATGCCGTTGTAGGCAGCAGCCGCCATATTCTGGAACCCAGTGGGCATAGAAGGCTGATTTGGCATGGAAACGCCCTGATGCACGAGCCACTCAGGGCCGATGGGCAGCGTGGTGTTGTCGTTCCAGCGAATCAGGTAAGGCTTCTCCTCAACAAACTGCGGTGCAGCCCCGTGGTTCACGAAGCGGACGGTAATCACGTTGTCGCCTTCGTGCAGCAATCCCTTGGGAATATTGTATCGACGTGGTGGATACTGATAGCCGGTTTGCCCCACCAGTTTTCCGTTGATGTAGGTGAAGTCGGCATCCACCAGCGTGCCCAGCAGCAACAAGGCTTCCTGTCCGGCATGGGTAGCGTCGATGCGGATGTGTTGCCGCATCCAGAACGAGCCGTTGAGGCGGCCTACGGGCAGCCTGTACTGATTTGCCCGTTCCCACTGGCTGTCGTCGAAATCGGGGGCTGTCCAGATGCCGCTCATGCCTGGGTCGAGTTGGTTCAGCAACTTGTTCCATCGGTCGGCGGCAAGTTTGTTGGCTTCTTTTGCGGCTTCCCTCATATCGGCATCCTCATAGAACAGCGCCTCGTCTGCCATCATTTTGTCGAAGCGGGCCACCGAGTCGCGCGGAATCCACGACTCTATGGGCGTTCCGCCCCAGCTGCATTGGATGACGCCTTGTACCACACCCGTCTTGGCCTCCATCTGTTTGCCCAGAAAATAACCGAGGGCTGAAAATCGCCACGCGTTCTTCTTGGAAAGCGTCTTCCAGCCCGACGAAAGTAAATGGGAGTTGGGACCGCTTAGCACAGCTTCGTTCTCCACCTTGAAGAGGCGAACCCTTGTGGTGGAGTCATGGTCTATTTCCTCGGGATATTGGGGATAGACGCGCTCGATGTTGGTGTCGATGTTCGACTGTCCGCTACACAGCCACACGTCGCCCACCCACACATCGTTGATGACGACTTTCACCTCGCCGCTGCTCACCTGCAGGGCGAGCGGTCCTGTGGGATGCATGGCGGGCAGTCGCAGTTGCCATTTGCCTGTGGCATCGGCTGTGGCAGTGTAGGTGACGTGTTTTTTCTTGGCCTTGCCCTCAGCAGGCAGCAGACAGACGCTGACGGTCTGCCCTGGTTCGCTCCATCCCCACACCGGGACTTCCATTCCGCGTTGCAGCACCATGCCGTCGGAGAAGAGTCTGGGCATCCGAATAGCGGCCCACATGGTTTGACTGAGGAAGAGTAAACTGAAAAGCACCGTTAAAAGGCGGCCATTTGTCGTGATATTATGGTACTTCATCTGTTAGTTTTTTTGTTTTCGGTTACAAAGTAAGCGAATTTTTACAAAAGGCAGTCCATCGGATGCATGATTTATGGCAGATTCTTCGTATATTTGTTGGCGTAATACTTAAATGAGAGTTAAAATGGGAGTTAAAAAGGAAGTTAAAGGGCGTCTTTTGTTCATCGTCTGTTGTCTGTTATTCGTTGTTAACAATGTCTGTGCCCAGCAGCAATTTGTGTCTTACGAAGCCGAGGCTGGTGCCTTGTTGCTGAATGCCGGAGGCGAGATTCCCGTCTATGTGGATAATAACGATGCACGCGGCGTGAACCGTGCTGCCGTGAATATGATGGCTGATTTGAACTCTGTATGCCAGGCCAACTGCCGTTTTGCTGCTTCGGCTGGTGAGGCACGCATTGTGGCTGGCACGTTGGGACATTCGGAAGTCATCGGCCGTTTGCTGCCCAAGGCACAGCAAGACCTGTTGAAAGGCAAGCACGAACAGTACCTCATCACCCAAGTGGGCCGTCAGCTTCTCATTGCCGGCAGCGACCGTAGGGGCACTATCTTCGGTCTTTACGAACTCTCGCGCCAAGCAGGTGTTTCACCTTGGACCTGGTGGGCTGATGTTGCTGTGGAGCATCACGACAGTCTTTATGTCCGTAGCGGCGATTACACCGATGGTGAGCCCCGTGTCCGCTGGCGCGGCATCTTCCTCAACGATGAGGGCCCCTGCCTGATGCAGTGGGTAAAAAATACTTATGGCACCGGCTATGGTGACCATCGTTTCTACGAACGGGTTTACGAACTGATTCTGCGTCTGAAGGGCAATTTCCTCTGGCCTGCCATGTGGGATTGGTCGTTCTATGCCGATGACCCCGAGAACTCCCGTCTGGCCGACGAGATGGGCATCATCATCGGTACCAGTCATCATGAGCCTATGGCCCGCAACCACAAGGAATACGTCCGTAATCGCGACAAGTATGGCCCTTGGAACTATCGGATTAATCAGAAGCGCCTCGACCAGTTCTTCCAGGAAGGCATCGAACGTATGCAGGGGACAGAGGATTTGGTGACCATAGGCATGCGAGGCGACGGCGATGAGGCGATGTCTGCCGAAGCCGATACGCGACTGCTGGAGCGCATTGTCCAGAACCAGCGCCGCATCATCCGCAAGGTTACGGGCCGTCCGGCACAGGAGACGCCCCAAGTGTGGGCCTTATATAAAGAGGTGTTGGAGTATTACGACAAAGGAATGCGTGTGCCCGACGATGTGACCATCCTGCTCTGCGACGACAACTGGGGCAACATACGCCGTGTGCCTAATGCCGAGGAGCGTAAGCATCCGGGTGGCTGGGGACTGTATTATCATGTGGATTATGTGGGCGACCCTCGCAACAGCAAGTGGATGAATGTCACCCAGACCCAGGGGATGTGGGAACAGCTGCGGCTGGCAGCAGACTATGGACTGGACCGCTTATGGGTGCTGAACGTAGGCGACCTCAAGCCTATGGAGTATCAGATTCAGTTCTTCCTCGACATGGCCTGGAATCCAGAGCGGCTGGATGGTCGTCGGTTGGTGGAACAGCATACCGAGCCATTCTGCGAGACCATCGTGGGAAAGGACTATGCTGCCGAGGCTGCAAGGCTCCTGAACCTCAGTGCCAAGTACAATAGTCGTGTGACGGCCGAGATGCTTGATGCCCGTACCTACAACCTCGCCACTGGCGAGTGGGATTGCGTCTGTGGTGACTTTGCCCGCCTCGAGGCTGATGCTTTGCAGCTCTGGCGCGAACTGCCTGCCGAGCGTCGGACTGCCTATCACGAACTGATTCTCTTCCCCATCCAGGGTATGGCCAACCTCTACGAGATGTATCGGGCGCAGGCCATGAACCACGCCCTTGCTGCTGTTGGCGACCCCGATGCCAATCTCTGGGCCGAGCGTGTGCGCCAGCGCTTCCGTCGCGACTCATTGCTCTGCGACGAGTACAACAACCGTCTGGCCGATGGCAAGTGGCGGGGCATGATGATACAGAAACACATCGGCTACACCACTTGGAACGACGACTTCCCCTCCGACAGGCTGCCTGCACTGAAGCAAGTGGCAGCGGCTCCAGCAGAGGGCTATACCTTCCGCGACGCTGGCCGTCTGGGCTATCTCTCCATCGATGCCGACCATTATGCCAAAGCTGTTGCACCACAGGGAACAGCATGGACCGTGTATCCCGACATGGGGCGTACGCGCAGTGCCATAGCCCTGACGCCCTACACCCAGCCGACGGACGGCGCATCGCTCTCCTACCGCTTCCTGCTTCCCGACAGCGTCCGTCAGGTCAGTGTCCATGTGATTGTGAAATCCACCCTCGACTTCCTGAACCGAGGCGGTCATGAGTATGAGGTGAGTCTTGATGACTCGCCCTTGCAGCGTGTCAACTTCAATGCCCGCCTGAATGAGGCTCCGGAGAACATACATTCCGTCTATTATCCCACGGTAGCCCGTCGTGTGGTGGAGAACAAGGTGAAGTTGCCAGTCTCGGGGTCGGATGTCCACGTTCTCACTTTGCGCCCTCTCGCTCCTGGCATAGTGTTCGAAAAGATTGTTGTTGACTATGGCGGCTACCGTCCGCAGTATCTCTTTGGAGCGGAGAGCGAGCGGAAATGATACGCCATCATTTGTTCAACCCCTCTATCACACCCGCAGTGACCATCACTATAAAGATCAGCCCGAACGCAATAATGAAAGTGAAAAAGATGCCAAGCACGTTCTTCAGCGCGCTTTTCAGCCAACCAATGCCGAGCAGCTGCTTGAAAATGACAACAGAATAAATGAAAGCTATCACACAGTAGAAGCCCCGCAGAGTATCCTCTGAGATTCCTGTCAGACAGAGCGGCAGCATCACAATAGACAAAATCATTCCAATGCAAGCTAGGAACATCTGCGTATAAAACTGCTCGGTAAGATTCAACGGCAGAGCCACACCGTCAGGTCGCACTATCCTTTCCTTTCGGAACAGGACACGGTAGGGAAAAGTCCCGAAGAAAGAGAAGAACAGCGTTCCGTAGAGTTTGTTGCTCAACAGATCGTTCATCAGCGTCATAATTTCCTCGACAGAAGCATACCGACTTTCCTCTAGTATCTCGTCTTCAGCCTTAAAACCCCACGTAATTATGTTCTCGATGGTGGTCGAGCTGTCGCCTATCAAGAACGCTGCCACTGCGAACGCCGTGAGGGTGAAGATGTACATCTGCAAGGGGTTGTAGTACTTGGCGCGCTTGCCGAGCAGGTAGTTTCGCACCATGTGACCCGGTCGGCAGCTGAGGTCGCGGCAAGTACAGTAGAACTTGTTGTCGCCCCCACGAGGGAGTTGGCCATGTCCATCACAATCTCGGATATCTTCAGTCGCTTTACTTTGGCCTTCTGCCCGCAATGGGGACAGTAAGCGCCTTCAAAGGCGTTCCCGCAGTTAAGGCATACAATCATATAGTAATTTGCATTTTTACGATTTATTTATCATATTTCGTCCGCATAGGTACATCAATTATTTCGAAATGCACAGCAGAATCGTCCTATTAGAGTCCCATAGAAATCAAGGTTCAAGATTAAACAATCTGGGCTTTCTGGTTATTTGTAGTCTGTCATTCAGCAGGGCGGCATTTGAGAAAACAATGCCATCTTGCTTGATAAATCCATAATCATCATGGGCATGACCAAACAGATGGTAGCTTGGTTTGACTTCAAATATGCGATTGCGTAATGGAGCATTCCCCCAGTGAATACCAGCTGACTCATCGAGTATCATCACTGGTGGTTCATGCGTAATCACAATATCTATATCATTAGGGATTAAATCTTCTGGATGATTGTAGGCAAGTCCGTAGAACTTCACTCCATTTATGGTAATGCTCTTATCTTGAAGGAAATGAAGATTGTTTGGTAGATCCTCTATAACTTCTGCATCCCAAAGACAAAGGTCGTGGTTGCCTGTCACGAAAATCTTATGCTGATATGGAAGTTCTATCATCCAATTCATGAAATCCAGCACTTCTTCCTCTGTGCCACTATTGCTTATATCACCACTATGTATGATGACATCAGCCTCAGGCATATTATTTATTCTATGGTGTAAACCATGAGTATCTGAGAGGTGAAGGATTCTCATTTTATTATTTTCTTGAATTCCCATAAGAGTCCTAATACTAATGTTTTAGACGCTATGTCCTCTCCCTTCCGTATCTCGTACTTGGTTGGTTTGTCTGGATGAAAAATAGTATGAGAAAGAATGGATTGCGCGTCCTCGAAGCGTTTGAAATAACCAAGACATCTTTTAATCTTATCACAAATAACCAAAGGATAGATAGAACCTGCCATACTTGATGAGATAGGAGAAATACCCTCACCATCATTTAACATGATAATAGGCCATTCGTCGCTGAATTCCTTGGCAAATGCTTCTGGATTGTCTGTATGAATAGGGATGATAGCCTTGGGTTGTAATAGCCGAAACACTTCACGCATACTTTTCACGTCAGAGTGTCCGCTGGTATGCATCCTTTCATATTTATCACCAAGCGCTTTTGCCAAAGATTCATTATAAACGTCCTTCTTTGTAGCGTTAACATAACCTTCCCACATGGAAAGATATTTTGTCTTCTCCCCAGGTAGCATGTCGATGATCTTATCAAATTGCGGACCTACACGAGCTATCAAGACATATCCTTTATCCTCAACCAGTTTCTTTAGTTTCGGAGGGATATTATGACTAACATCATAGGGAGGGAATAGTCCGTATTGATAAAGTGAGGATTTGTTCCAAAGGCCACCATCATTTACAATGGTATCCATAACTTCCTTCTGATAATCGTCAACCAAAAACGGTTTCTTAGCTTCCAAAGCAGCATGATACAAACTAAAGAGACGGTCTA
>JAILRU010000003.1 GCA_024697945.1 Bacteroidaceae bacterium | reverse complement strand
TTCAAAAGATACAGCGTATCATTCCATAGTTGTCCTCTATCATCATCAAATCCAAGATTCTTTCCTGCTATAGACCAACTCTGACAAGGTACGCCAGCAGTCATGAAATCATGACGGGGAAGGTCTTTTATCTTTGTAATATCGCCAAAATTGCCATCTTCCGTCTCGTTGAAGTTGGCACAATATGTGTTAATGGCATCAGGAGCAATTTCGCTAAAGCCCAAGCAGTGGCCGCCTACGCTTTCCAAAGCTAAACGGAAACCACCGATGCCAGCAAATAGATCAATAAAACTGAAATCTGCCATTTATCTTATCTCAACTTATTCTTATCAAAATCTTCTGGTGGCTCAATGCCAAGGAACTCACGATAGATGCGTTCTTTATAGTAAACGCCCAACTTGTTTATTTCTTCAATGAAATGGGTGTAAGTTCCTTCGCCACCTATCAAGTTCCACAATTCTTCACCAATCAGAACAGAAGGGTCTTCCTTCATGTTGAACCAACGTTCAGCGAATGGCCAATTATAGTTTTCTCTTTTACCATAGGGATTATACGGCAATGCATAATAAGCCATGTCAATAGGATGTCCCTCCATTGCAAGCAATTTAAACATCTTTTGCTTGCTAACTTTTGTTTGGTCACTATCTGGAAGTGGCCCTTTCAGTTCGAAAGAGCACGTCTTACCTGTTCTCTTACTTTGAATCAAGATGTCACAAGTGACACTGGTTGGGATTGGTTCGCCACCACCTGCTAAAATGTAATCCAGTTCTGCTTTCCAGTCAGGCTTTTGCTTTTTCTCTCCTTTAATTTTATGCTCTAATCGACTAAGAACCTCTTCAATCCTACGAAGACTTTCTTTACCAACAGTCCCCTCAATAGTTGTGCCTTTTGTACATGAACCATGATATACAGTTCCCACAGCAACAGCAAGCTTTTCCCACGCATGGCCAAAAGGTGTTACAAAGCGTCGTTCAAAATGAGCATCTTTAAAAATCTCATCAGGAACCAAAGCTGCATACAAAGGCTTGTTAGAATGATGTACCTCTGGGATAAAGGGGTCTGTAATAAGAACCTTATCCATGACTTTGTCCATCATAGTCTGAACAATGTCACGGATTGCTTCAGAAACAGTTACGTATTCCGCAATCTTCTGATTTTTGTCTTTATCGAAAAAGAAAAAGAAAAATCCGTTACTTTTTGCCATTTCAAGTTGTCTTTTGTTTTCTCTCTTTCGGCTGTTTAATGGCAGCATTCAGACGAACAATCTTATCCCAATTTATGTCACCTTCTTCGTTACAATACTCTGCAATGAACTCCTGAGTGAACTTGTTAATCATTCGTCCATACTCCTGATAATATTCCTCGTTTTTCTCTTTTGCCTTAAAACCAAGGGGTTCAACAATGTCCACAAACAGAGTGGGCTCGCCAGAGATCAGCGTCCAGAACTTTTCACCGCAATATTTCTCATGAGTACTATCGGCATAGCCCTTGTTGTCATTGCCATAACAGCAGCCCTCAATGCACTTGGTGGGGACGGTCTTACGGCTGGTATTAAACACTCTGACAGCCTTTACAAATTGCTCCTTCTGCTTCTTCATCGATGTGGAATTGCTCCAAGAAGGGCCTGATTTGACAGACACAAAATAATGTACTCCCTCTTTGTCGAATTCAAGGTCAATACCTTCAGCGGCCGACTTGTGACCAGCATACACCTTTTCAGCCACGAAGCTCGCAATTCCTTCCATCCAATTGCCAAAGATGCTTTCCTCGGCAGAAGACATATAAGCAGATGCCAGGCTCTCAACCATCTGACCTGCCGTCACAATGTTCTTAGCCTTATACATATAAGGATTCTTCCTTGAAAGCAACTCTTTCAGGTTAATGGACTGGAGTTTTGTAATCCTTGCCTTATGAAACTCGCCTATGTTTTTTTCCACATAGTCTGCTATACTGTTTATTAATTCTTGATTCATATTAAATATTTTCAGTAGGTATAATTAAAAAAATTGAAACTAAAAACCCCAGAACTATTTTTACATATTAATTATACTCCTTTTTCTTTAAACCCCTCTCCCTCTGACATGTAGGATTTCACAATCTTCTTTTCAAGGTGTCCGGATTCATACGCATATCCCAGATATCCACGATACGGACAGTATCAGAAGCCAAGCTTTCTTGTTCCACTTTATCGTAGCCACGGGTATCTGCGGCGTATCTTCTTCGGGCTCGACGAGGGTATTGGCATAATCGCTTCCAGTCGCAGCATAGCCCGCTGGTTGTTCACAGCACATATCTGTGCCTCTATCCTCTTCGATTTCTGAATATCTATTTTCTTTCATAAAACTTTTATTTGCTGCAAAGTTACGAATTACTCCGCGAAATACAAAATCTTAAGGCAAAAAAATATAATTTCAGGGGGTATAATTTGCCAAAAATCTTTTTTATCTTTTATCTTTTCTGGGTGGTGGAGCGGCGCTCCCTTTTTTATTAATGTATATTTATATATTTTAAAAATTAATAATGTATTTAATAAAACTAACCTTTCCCCCCTATTATTAAAGAGCCCCCCAAACTACCCCAAAAAGATAAAAGATAAAAACGATAAAAACGATAAATTGTCGCAAGTGCTAAACGAAACAGAAATCACTTTTCGGAGTGGTTTTGTTTCGTTTTTTGGTGTTCTGCCACACCCCGTCGTATCTTTGCACTCAGAACATCGAATGTGGCTCGTCCAAGCGTGGACAACAGACTCCTTACCTCGAAGAGGTAACCTCTATGAAACAGTTCCTGTCCAGTTCCCATCCTGTTCCCGCCCTGCTCCAAGCATAGGTTTCGGAACTGGAGAAGACAAGGACGAGAGAAACGCAGGAACAACCACAGGAGAATGTCAAAGTAAAAATTAAAAATTAAAAGTGAAAAATTAAAAATTAAAAAATTTAGTTCTATGGCAAAAGCAAATTTTCAAAACTATGGTGTTCAAGGTAAGGTAGGCAATCAGGTCTATTACCGCACCGCAAGTGGCAAGACGGCGGTCCGCGAGAAGGTCACTCCCAAGAACCCCCGCACCACTATGCAAACCCTGCAGCGCGTACTCCTCGCTCAGGTAGGTCTTACCTACAAGGCCTTCAAATCCATCTGTGACCACAGCTTCGAAGGGCTCAGCATGGGTGCAAAGTGCGCCGACCGCTTCAAGAAGCTGAACCTCCAATATCTCCGCAACCGTGCGTCCGAACTGAACCAGGCTGGCATCAGCCTCGCACAGCTCTATCAGTTTACCCCCGTGGGTAGCTCGAAGTTCGTGCCCGGTGCTGCCATCATCGCACAGGGCTCCCTCCCGCAGATCTTCGCTGAAATCGGTGAGGACGAGCTGGGACTGACCGCTGGCATGATTCCCGTCAGCACCAACACCTATCAGGGTGTCTGCGACGCGCTCCGCCTGAAACGCGGCGACCAGCTGACCTTCGTCACTGTTAACAAGATTAACGGCACCTATGTGATGGAGAAGGCCCGCATCATCCTCGACCCCCGAAACGTCGATGGTAGCGGTGCCGCCATGAGCACCGCCTTCGTGGATGCTTCCGGCGTCATCCAGTCCCCCAACTGGAAAAACAACGGCAACCTCTACCTCAAGTTCGATGGCACAAAGCTCCACTTCATCGCTGAGCCCGTCAACGGCGCAGTGGTGGCCGCAGCTGCTGTTATCGCAAGCCGCAAGTCCGGCGATGAATGGCTCCGCAGCAATGCACAGCTCGTCATCAGCGAGGACAACATCGGCAGCGACCTTTGCAGCCTGTGGGATGCCATCAGCGGCAGCTATTCTGCTGCTGAGGTGGACCTGGAGAATGAGGCCTACCTGAACAATGCCGGTGAAGGCGGCGCTCAGAGTAGCAACGACAACACCGGCGGCGGACAACAGTCTGGTGGAAATGGACAACAGACTGGTGGTAGCGGCAGCGGCAATGGTAGCGGCAGTCAGACCACTCTGACGGCTCCGACCATCGGCGGCACCTCTCCCTTCGCAGAAAGCACCCAGGTGACGATGAGCGGCCCTGACGGCGCTGAGATTCGCTACACCACGGACGGCTCTACGCCCACCAGCGCAAGCTCGCTCTACAGCGCAGCCATCACCCTCTCTGACACCGCCACCGTGAAGGCCATCGCCATCAAGGACGGTCAGACCAGCGAAGTGACGACCAAGGTGTTCACCAAGAGCTCTACCAGCGGCGACGCTGACTAAATTTAAGCGGGGCTCAGGCCCTGCTTAAATTTTAATTGATAATTGATAATTGACAATTGATAATTAATATCCTAAACGACTAAAACTATGAATAAGACAGTCAAGACAATCTTACAGGTAATCAGCTACGTAATAGCCGCCATCCTCGGAGGATGGGGTGCAGAAACACTGCTTTAATTCCAATTGATAATTGATAATTGAAAATTGATAATTAGGTAAATGGTAAATGGTAAATGGTAAAATGGTAAATGAGAAGACCATTCAGTATGTCTGCGCGGTGGCGCTGATATTTTCAAGTATTGCAATGGTAGCTTATCAGGTAGTGGAAATTCAAGATGTGGCCAACGGGCTTCTGTTCTACGTAGCGCAGGCATTCCTGCTGGCAGGCAGCATCTTCGGCCTGAGCTACTATGTTGACAAAATAACAAAATTGGGTAAGAGCGGCGTAGAGCAGTGATAGCTCGCTAGGGTCATAGCCTAGAGGTCGTGGGTTTGAATCCCACCGCCGCCACAAGTGCTTCTTTCAAGGATTTCATTGCAGTTTAAGATACTTTTTTCATGTTGTTTTGAGTCTGAATTGCGTTAATAATTGCAAGTAAGCTTCGCTGTGACAGCGAGGCTTACTTGTTTTTCAGCAGGTTAGCGAAAAAATCTTTTTTATCTTTTATCTTTTTGGGGGAGTTTTGGATGCGGGCTACGCCCTAAATTAATAATTAAAAAATTAAAAAATTGAAAAGGTGAAAAATTCTTCCCGACTCTATGCAAACCCCAGGCAACACGTTAAGTTTTATATCGCAGGCTGTCAAAGGTGTCAAAGGAAAATAAAAAATATTGAAGGGCATTGCCTCACGGCAATACCCTTCGCTTTGGTTGGTTGGAAAAAGTCTAATTGAAATAATGGTTTGTGATTGATTTTTAAGCTTCTGCGGGAGTTTCAGTTGTTTCACCCTCAGCAGCTGGAGCAGCTTCAGCCTCGGGTGCGGCTACTGCCTCTTCCTCAGCCTTGGCGGCAGCCTCTGCCTCTGCCTTTGCGACAGCTTCAGCGGCCTTCTTGTCTGCTACCTTCTTTGCGATCTCTTCGTTGGCCTTCTTCTCGGCTTTCAGTCTTTCTGCGGCTGCAGCTTTCTTGTCTGCCGCTTCCTTAGCCGATACCTGACCCAGACCCTTCTGCTTGTCAGCCTTCCACGCGGCAAATTTTGCCTCGCAGGCAGCTTCGTCAAAAGCGCCCTTCTTAACGCCACCACGCAGGTGCTTCATGAGATACACACCCTCGCGGGAAAGAATGTTGCGAACCGTGTCGGTAGGCTGTGCGCCAACCTCTACCCAATACAGGGCACGATCGAATTTCAAATCTACAGTGGCGGGATTGGTATTTGGATTGTAGGTACCAATCTTCTCTGTAAACTTACCGTCACGCGGTGCTCTTACATCAGCAATCACGATGCTGTAGAAAGCATAGCCTTTACGACCGTGACGCTGCAATCTGATTTTTGTTGCCATAATTTAAATTAGAACTTTTAATAGGTTTGAAATGTGCCGCTAACTCGTAACGGCGGCGCAAAGGTACAACAAAAAGTGAAAAGTGAAAAGTGAAAAGTGAAAAATTATTTGCTTAGGGGCTGTTTTTTGTGCTTTTCCCTGTGTATTAACTCATTTCGTTTACTACTTCTATGTGGAAACTGAACGGACGGAATCCGTCGTTGCAGCTGATCATTGCACTCATTGGGTTTTTCATCCAGCCGTCGTAGAAGTTGCCTTCGCCTCTGGCCAACGCCTCCACGAACTCCTGCATTGAACACCATGCTGAGGGACACATTCCGTCGGGGCATTTGCCGTCGATGGAAATCCACTGCTGGCCTTCCCTGACGTCGCAGGTATGTTCTATGGGGTTCTCGTATTTAGCCATCAAGTCGGGATAGATTGTCTGCCGAATGGCCGTGATTCTTACCTTGTTCATACTGGCGAAATAGTTATACTTTGCCTTGTTGACCATTATTTCAATAGTCCCATTATTTCACAGGCTCGACAATAAACCCTGCCTCGCGGAGTTGCTTCACGACTCCTAACGGGCCTGTCAGGTGACCGGCTCCAAAGACAAAGAGCGTAGGCATTTCCTTGATCGCCCCGATGATGACGGGCATCCACTTTTTGTTGCGGTCGGCATAGATGGCGGGAGCTGCCTCGTTTTCTTCTTTAATGAAAAGTTCAAAATGTTCGTAGTCGCCCGAAGTCCAATAATTACACATGGTTTGCTCCCCTTCAAACTGTTTCAGCGTTTTCTGTTTGCGCTCGTCAAAGTTGTTGAGTAGAGCCATGAGCGTATCGACTTGTGCATCGATGGATTGGCTCAAGGTTTCTTTGTTCTTAGCCAATTCTTCGGGCTTTTGCTGACAGTCCAGATTTCCGACTTTCCATCCGCGAGTTTTGGCCCTTGCGATACAAGCCTTATCCATCATGTTGCCGTTACGCATGGCAGGATACTTCTTCCAGGCCTCCATTTGAATTACTGAGTTGAGCAAGAATGTAAAATAGAAAGGCTGGTAACCAAGAAAGGCTTTTGCTGCGGAGTCGGCCAGATTTATGTGGAGCGACTCCTTCATCCTTTCTTGCAGGACTTTCATTTTCTCTTCACCCAAGATGTCGGCGATGGTTTTGCCGTCGGGTAGCGCCACCAGCTGCTGGCCTTGTTCTTGTCTGGATTGCTTCTGTTGCGGGTCGGTAAGGTCGGTCTCCACATACAATTGCTGACATTGGTTCTCAACTTTCAGAAAAGCAGGGATGCTGTCAAGTATATCGCCTGATAGTACATGCAGTGAACCTAACATATACGACGGTTTCTCTAACCCGTTGCCACTGATACAGAAGAGGAACTGGGCGTTTGCTGTGATAGTTGCTATGAGAAGCAGAGCAGTGATGATTCTTTTCTTTTTCATTTTTTATTTCATCACAAATTGCTCGTTCCGCGATTGTAGTCGTGGAACGAGCAATACATGGTTTTATAAAAAACTGATTATATTCACTTACTTATCAGTTGATCAGATCTTCGCACGCATGGACGCGCGTACCATATATATAATAAGTATGCAGTACATGCCGAGACTCATGAGCTCGCTCAGGGGGTTGTTCCACCAGGCTTCATAGTCGAAGCTGACGTTCTGCCACTTCAAGGCTGCGCTGAGGACTCCCATCAGGGCACCGCCTGCAATGAAGCCGCTGGCAAGCAACGTGCCGCGCTCACCACGGGCATTGTTGACAGCTGCATCTTTGCTGCGGGTCGTGACGAACCAATTGATGGCACCGCCGACGAGCAGAGGCAGGTTGAGTTCCAAGGGGATGAACATGCCGAGGGCAAAGGCGAGGGCAGAGACGCCGAAGGCATTCAGCACAAGGGCTATCACGGCTCCGATGCCATAGAGCAGCCAGGGTGCGCCGTTGCCGCTCATGAGGGGCTCGATGACAGCCGCCATCGCGTTAGCTTGCGGAGCTGAGAGCGTGCCGTCGGTAAAACCGTAGGTCTTGTTCAGAATCATGATGACACCAGCAACGGTAGCAGCGCTGACCAAGGTGCCGAGGAACTTCCAAGTCTCCTGCTTGCGAGGCGTACTGCCCAGCCAATAGCCAATCTTCAGGTCTGTGACAAAGCCGCCTGCCATACTCAGAGCCGTGCAAACTACGCCGCCCATGATGAGAGCTGCCACCATACCCGATGTGCCGCTCAGACCGACAGCCACCATGATGACGGAGGCAAGGATGAGCGTCATCAGCGTCATACCGCTCACGGGGTTGGTGCCCACGATGGCTATTGCATTGGCGGCAACGGTGGTGAAAAGGAAGGTGATGACGGTAACCACGAGGATGGCTACAGCAGCAAACAGGAGATTGCTGCCCATCACGTCCCAATAGAAGAACAGGAACGTCGCAACGAGTGCAGCGATAATGCCGAAGGTGATGAACTTCATGGGCAAGTCTTTCTGAGTGCGCTCCTCTGCGACCTGCGTGTCTTTCTTTCCTCCCATCTCACCGGCAGCCAGCTTCACAGCTCCTGTGATGAGCTTGCGACTCTTCACGATACCGATGATGCCTGCCATAGCGATACCACCTATGCCAATGCTCTTGGCGTATTTGAAGAGGATTTCAGGGCTGGCCTCCACTGCCGTGATGCCTTCATAGACTTCAAGTCCAGGGAAGAGCAAAGCGATGCCTGGCACGATGACCCACCAAACGAGGGCCGAGCCACAACAGATGATGAAAGCGTACTTGAGGCCGACGATGTAGCCCATACCCAAGACTGCGGCTCCTGTGTTGCACTTCAGAACGAGCTTGGCTTTCTCAGCAACGGTGTCGCCCCACAGCAGAGCGCGGCTCGTGAAGTTCTCGTGCCAAAGTCCGAACGTCGCTACTGCAAAGTCATAGAGACCGCCCAACAGACCTGCTATCATCAAAGGTTTGGCCTGTGCCCCACCCTTCTCGCCGCTCACCAACACCTGTGTACCGGCTGTGGCCTCTGGGAAGGGATACTTGCCGTGCATCTCCTTCACGAAATACCTGCGGAAGGGAATGAGGAATAAAATGCCCAATATGCCGCCAAGTAGGCTTGCAAGGAATACTTCGAGGAAATTGACCGTCATCTCAGGATACTTGGCCTGAAGGATGTAGAGGGCAGGCAAGGTAAAGATGGCTCCAGCAACGATAACGCCGCTGCAAGCACCAATGCTCTGGATGATAACATTCTCGCCAAGGCTGTTCTTGCGACGTGTGGCACTGCTCACGCCGACGGCGATGATGGTGATGGGAATGGCGGCCTCGAAGACCTGACCGACTTTCAGTCCCAGATAGGCTGCGGCTGCGCTGAAGATGACAGCCATCAGGATGCCCCAGCATACCGACCAGAGGTTCACCTCGCGCGGAGTGCCGGCAGCAGGCATCATGGGTTCGTACTTTTCGCCCTCTCGCAGTTCGCGGAACGCATTATCGGGCAATGTGTCTCTATATTCTTTTCCGTTCATAATTATAATGTTGTATGTTTAATCTTGCCCCAGTTGCTTTACAGGAAAGGTGAAGTAGGTGTCGGAGAAGGGTTCGTCCTTCAACGTGAAGTGCCACCACTCGGTTTCCATTGGTTTGAAGCCGTGACGAAGCATTGCCGTCCTTAGAATCATGCGGTTACAGAACTGTTCGGACGTAATGGACCTGCCCACAGGACTCTTGCTGTTGTCGCCAGTATATGTCATTGTCTCAGGGTCGCCACAGAAGTCCGGATGGCTTTCAGGACCGAACCAGTCGAAGGTGCCGCCCATATCGAGTTCCTTCTCCGTAGCCATATCGAAGAGCGTCAGGTCAACGGTTGAACCACGCGTGTGGCCACTCCTGGCCATAATGTATTCCTGGTCGAAGAGCACGCTCTTGTCGAGGTCGGGATAGAAGTAGCTCTTCATCAACGTATCGGGAACATCGGCGGCCCAGCGCACGAAGTTGTCCACGCCCTTCTGCGGACGATAGGCATCATAGATTTTCAGGCGGTAGCCTATCGCCTTTACATCGTCACTGACGGCACGGAGGCTGTCGGCAGCCTGCTTGGTAAGCAATGCCACCGGCTCTTCGTAGCCATCAATGCGCGTCCCCACGAAGTTGTACGTTCCGAAATAGCGTATTTCCAGTATGGCATCGGGCACAGCATCGGTCAATGTCACGAATGCACTCGTATCTTCCTCGGGAACAAGCTTCACTTTGCCATCCCTGCACGATGACAGCCCAAGGCACAAAAGAATCAGCAGGAAAACCCTATACATTTTTAATTTTTCATTTTTAATTTTTCCCACTTATTCCACCTCATGGCAATAGACGTAGCCCAGTTTGTCGTAGAGCTTCTTCAACTGCGGCAGGCGAACCTTGAAGTTCTCAAAGTCCTTCTGCTCTGGGTTGCACCATTGTACTTCGCTCATTGCGCCCAAGCGAGGCAGCAGCTGATAGAGTGCATGCTCTGGATAAGCCACCTGCTCTGTCCATAAGTTGGTCTGAACGCCAAGGATGTAGTCGCCCTCCTCCTGGGTCAGCTCTTCTGGAACAAGGGGTTCGAAGGAGTACATCTTAGAGCAGGAAACAACGTAGCTGTCGGTGGTGCGAGGCTGCTTACCATAGTCCGCGAGTTGTGGATGGTCGATGTAGGCAAAGACATTAGGACTCATGATGACGCGATGCTTCTGCCTGGCAGCTGCGACACCTCCCTTAGTGCCTCGCCAAGACATTACGATAGCGTCCTCTGTCAGTCCACCTGCCAGTATCTCGTCCCAACCGATAAGGCTGCGACCGCGAGAAGCGAGGAACTGTTCAATCTCATGGTTGATGTAGCTCTGGAGTTTGTTCTCGGGGCTGCGACCATCCTGACTGCCTCTGTTGTCGCCACCTTCAACCGCAACCTTCGACTCGTCCGTCAACCCCAGTTCCTTAATCTTGGCCTGACACTTCGGGCACTTCTGCCAACGTTCCTTCGGACACTCGTCGCCACCAATATGGATGTAGGGAGAGGGGAACACGTCACACAGTTCGCCAAAGACAGTTTTCAGGAAGGTCAGGGTTTCGGGATTGCCGCCACAGAGCACTTCGCGCATCACACCCCAATGCGGAGCAACGGGGTACGGGCCGCCCGTACAACCCAAGTTGGGGAAGACGTGCAGGGCACTTTGCATGTGTCCGGGCATATCTATTTCAGGCACTATATTAATATATCGCTCAGCAGCATAGCGGACCACATCGCGACACTCTTCCTGCGTATAGTAGCCGCCGTAAGGGATGTTGTCGTAGATGCGCATACGGCTGGGACCAATGACGGTCTTCTCGCGCACACTACCTTTCTTCGCAAGGTCAGGCAGAGCCTTCACCTCGAAACGCCAGCCCTGGTCTTCTGTCAAGTGCCAATGGAACTGGTTGCAGCCGTGCAGCGCCATTACATCGAGGAACTGCTTAATGAACTCGACAGAGAAGAAGTGACGACCGCAATCGAGGAGGACACCACGATAGGAGAAGCGAGGCTGGTCGTTAATCTCCACATAGGGGAACAGGAGTCCAAGTCCATTCTTTTCGGGGAGACTCTTGCGAAGCGTCTGTGCTGCGCGGAACAGCCCAACGGGCTCGAAGGCAGTCAGCTCGATGCCTTTCTCCGTCACCCTCATGGAGTAGCTCTCTTTCTGTTGCTCTGTTAGGGTAACAGGCTTTTTGCTCTTCTTGCCTTTAGGAGCGGCAGGAGAAACAAGACGCAGCTTAATCTGAGCATTCTTGTCATCAGGAGTCAACTGAAGCTTCACGTCTGTAGCTTCCTTCACCCATTCCTGAAGGAATTGCGCAATGCGGGTGCATTCGGCATTGCTCGCGTCGTAGCCGATGCCATTTCCATCGTTAATGGCAAACATCTGGTCAAAACCCGTACACATCACCTTCACCTCCTTTGGAAGAGGGATGATGTCGTACTTGGCAGCGGTCACCTCGTCTGCCGAAACGGCAAGAATCGAGATGTAGGCGAAAATGAAAAAAACAACACTTTTCATAGGGAAATTAGGATTAAATGCAATATTAGTTACTTATTTTCCCCACAAAATTACGAATAAGTGAGGGAAAAAACAAATATTATGGAGAAAATCATTACCTTTGCAAAGCTTATGACAATTGATAATTGATAATTCTTGGATTCTTTAGAACCAAGGCGCGATTGTAGTCGCGGAAGAACAATGGATAATTGATAGGAGCTGACATGAAAGTTACATTGATACAGATGGATGTGGCGTGGGAGTCGCCTCACACAAATCATGAGACGGCAGAACGGGCCATGCTCGCCGCAGAGCGTAGCGACCTCTATGTGTTACCAGAGATGTGGAATACTGGGGTTACTATCGAACCCAAAGGCATTGCAGAGAGCGAAGGAGGTGAAACCCTGCAATGGATGAAACAGATGGCAAACCGACTGGATGCGGCAGTGGCAGGCAGTGTTGCTGTTCACCTGCCAGACGGGACCTACAGGAATCGCCTGTACTTCGTGAAGCCGACCCTCAAAATTGTCAATTACTATGACAAGCACCATCTCTTTGCCTATGGTGGTGAGACGCTGAACTATACACCAGGAGATGAGCACGTGAATGTGGATTGGCGCGGCATCCGTTTTCGCCTCTGTATATGCTACGACCTGCGTTTCCCTCTTTGGCTACGTAACAAGGACGACTACGATGTGCTCATCTGTGTCGCATCGTGGCCGGAAATCCGTATGCACGCCTGGCGTGTGTTGCTTGCCGCACGTGCAATTGAGAACCAGTGCTATGTGCTGGGAGTTAACCGCATAGGCAGCGACCCTTATTGTCAGTATTGCGGTGGAACTTCTATTGTCGATCCTTTCGGAATGGCCACTTCGTGCCCTGATGGCGAGGCATCCGTCGTTACACAGACGCTCGACATGAAACGCCTCAAGTCTTTCCGAGAGAAGTTCCCCGTGCTCAAAGAGATGGATTAGGGAATTAGAAGCGCTTTACGTCCTCTATTTCCTCTATCTTCTTCAAATCTCGGCAAATGGCCTGTATGTCCCTGACATCATGCACGCCAAGATTGATTTCAGCCGTAAACAGACCGTCGTTTGTCTCAATATGCAGGCTGTGGATGTTCACGTTCAGTTGCTGGGAGAGGATGCCTGTGATTTTGTACAGCACACCTACGCGATCAAAGCCTACAATATGAAGCGTGGCAGGGAAGGAAAGGTGTCCGTGCGTCTCCCATTGGGCAGCCAGGATTTGGTTGCCGTCGCTTGCCTTGAGACGCTTCGCCACTTCACACTGCCGCTTATGGATGACAATATGCTTGTCGTCGAAGTAGCCAAGAACATCGTCACCAGGGATGGGATGGCAGCAATCACAGATGATGTAGCGGCCGATAGTCTCTTCGTTCAGAATGAGCGGCTTCTTCCTGTCTATCTGAAGCGGCGCCTGTTCTACCTCGGAAGGCACTGACGGTGCATCTTCATCGTGATGTCGCTTGAAGATAGTCAAGTACCTGCTCCATTTCTTGTTCTTCCGTACCTTTTCGTTGAGTGCGTTCAAATCTGCTACACCCAGCACAATGGTCTGTGAGCCGATGGCAGATAGCAGTTCCTCACGGGTAGAAAGGTTGTGGAACGCACATAGCTTATTGATATTGATGCTGTTTGGATCTTTTTCATTCTTCTGGAAGAAGTCATTCAGTATTTCCTCGCCCTCCTTTTGTCTTTCACGCTCCTCGCGACGCAGGATGGCCTGTATCTTTCCCTTAGCCTTAGCCGTAGAGGTGAAGTCAATCCACTTCTTATCCACCTTCTGGGTCTTGGAAGTGAGGATTTCCACCTGGTCGCCACTTTGCAACACATGACTGATACCTACCAGCTTATGGTTGACCTTAGCTCCGATGCAATGGGTTCCGAGGAAAGTGTGTATGTTGAAAGCGAAGTCGAGAACCGTACTACCGGAAGGCATTGTCTTGAACTCGCCTTTTGGCGTCACCACAAAAATCTCGCTTGCGAAAAGGTTGAGCTTGATGGTGTCCAGAAAGTCTATGGCATTGGGCTGTGGGTCGTCTAGAATCTCCTTGATGGTGTGCAGCCACCTGTCCAGTTCGAGTTCGCTGGTTTCGCTGGTATCGCCGTCCTCGTCGTTGGGGTCTTCTGGCTTATCATCCTGATGTTCCTTGTATTTCCAGTGAGCGGCAAATCCCTGTTCGGCAATATCGTCCATACGGCGGCTGCGAATCTGCACCTCCACCCATTTACCGGATTTGCTCATAAGGGTGGTATGGAGCGCCTGATAGCCGTTTGCCTTCTTGTTGTGAACCCAGTCGCGCAGGCGGTCAGGATGCGGCTTATAGATGGTACTGACGATATCATATATCTTGAAGCACTCGGCCGTCTCGTCCATACCCTTTTCTGTCTCGAAGATTATGCGTACAGCCAAAATATCGTAAATCTCGTCGAATTCCACATGCTTCGTCTGCATCTTGTTCCAGACGCTATAGGGAGCCTTGATGCGAGCTTTTATCTCATAGCGCAACCCTGTCTCGTCGAGTTTCTGCCGGATGGGTTCTGTAAACTGGTCGAAGATGGTTGTCAGATGTTCGCGCATACCGGCCAGTTTCTCTTTGATGTTGTTGTATTCTTCGGGATGCTCATAGCTGAAGCTGAGGTCCTCCAACTCTTCCTTGATTTTGTTTAGGCCGAGTCGGTTGGCCAAAGGAGCGTAGATGTAGAGTGTCTCACCGGCTATCTTGTACTGTTTACCTGGAAGTTGGCTGCCCAGGGTTCGCATGTTGTGGAGGCGGTCGGAAATCTTGATGAGGATGACACGTATGTCGTCGCTCATGGTGAGCAGGAGCTTCTTGAAGGACTCTGCCTGCGCTGATGCTTTGTCGCCAAAGATGCCGCCAGAGATTTTCGTCAGTCCGTCCACAATCTGCGCTATCTTTTCACCAAAGATATTGGATATGTCCTCCACCGTATAGTCCGTATCTTCCACCACGTCGTGCAGGAGTGCAGCACAGATACTGGTGCTGCCCAATCCTATCTCCTCGCAGGCTATACGTGCTACGGCGATGGGGTGCATGATATAGGGTTCGCCGGAGAGTCGGCGCACGCCCTTGTGGGCCTCCTTTGCAAAATTGAAGGCCTTGTCGATGATATCTGTGTGTTTACGGTGCCGGGAAGCTAAGTATGAGTCCACCAATCCCTGGTAGGCCTCGTTTATCATCCTCTCGTCTTCTTTTTCCCGGGTGCTCATTTCTTCCATAACATATCCTCGCTTATGGTAAAATGTACATTATTTCACTCTCAGTCTCTGTCCTGCATAGATATTGGTACCTTTGATGCCATTCAGTGCCTTGATTTTGGCTATTGTGGTGTGGTTTCGTGCTGCTATGGAGCCGAGCGTGTCGCCCTTGCGGACTCTCACGGTGGTGCCGCGTCCACCTCTGGTTTTCTTCTCGGGCTGCTCCACTATGGGAGTCTCAACAATGGTTCGTGCGTCTGCCAAAGGGACGTAAATGGAGTCGCCAGCCTCGATGAAGGAATTGATAGCTGCCGTAGGCATACGAAGGGTACATGGGTGTGCGTCACCTGGAATGAGGGTGGTGCGATACTGCGGATTGAGGGCACGGAGTTCTTCTCCGCTGATGCCGCACAGTTCCGAGATTCGCTCCATACGTACATTGCGATTGACCTGTATCGTGTCAGTTCCCATCGGCAGCTTCGTGTTGACAGGACAGATATTGTGGTCGCAGTAATAGTTCATGATGTAGTTCGCTGCGATGAAAGCCGGCACATAGCCTCGTGTCTCGGCAGGCAGATAGGGATAAATGGTCCAGTAGTCCGTAGCGCCTCCGGCTCGCTTTATGGCTTTTGTGATGTTATTTGGTCCGCAGTTGTAACCAGCAAGAACCAAAGTCCAGTCACCAAAGATGCTGTAGAGGTCACGCAGGTAGCGGGCAGCAGCATAACTGGACTTGATGGGGTCGCGCCGCTCATCGATGAGACTTGTCACCTCCAGTCCGTACTGCTTGCCGGTGGTTATCATGAACTGCCACAGCCCGACGGCACCGGCTCGGCTGACGGCAGTAGGATTGAGGGCGCTTTCGATGATAGGCAGGTACTTCAGTTCCAGCGGTACCTGATAGCTCTCGAGGGCCTCTTCGAAAATGGGGATGTAGAAGTTGCTCGCTCCAAGCAATACGGCAACAGAATTGCGCAGGCGTCCGCTATAGAGGTCGATATACTTTTGCACCACATTGTTGTAGGGCATGCTAATCACGTTCGGCAGTCTGCTCAGGCGGTGGAGATAGGTCTCGGCATCGAAATCCGGATTCAGTCCGGTCGTCTCGCAGGTCTCGTCGAAAAGAAGGAAGTTACGGGTCTGCCAATCGGACAGCAGGCTGTCTATTTCCTGCATCTGCATACCCTCCGGAAGTTCGATGGTGAAGTCTTCCTCCGGAATATCATCTTCCTGCGCCCAAACCATTAAACATGGGGCAAAAAGGAGCAAATAAATGGTGATATATTTATACATAACTGAGTGCGTTAGTAAATTCTTCATTTCTAGAAATTCAGTACACATTGGATGCCTGGACTCGTCCTGCGATGGTGTATGTCGATGCGTTCCGTCTCGATGAATGTCGGTTGGATTTGCAGGCTGAGGTCTCGTGATATGTCGAATGTAGAGAGTTCGGCATCGACGTAGGCATCAATGACAGAAAGGAGATAGACACCACCGAAGGCGAACAGGCTGAGGTCTCGGTATCGGCGGAATGTATCTCTCTTGCTTTTGAAGATGCCTTTGAAGCGCTCTTCCTTACCCTCGATGCTGTATCTCGGAGGTAGCATCTTCTCGTAGCTTTTCGTGTTAGGGTCTGTGTCCGTAATGTCCAAATAGGCCTGCGAGTAGTCGGAAAGCATCTGCCCATTCCAGGTAAGGGCATAGACGCAACCCAGGAATCCGCCATACACGATGGGCAACTTCCAGTATTTGCGATTGTATATCTGTCCTGCTCCAGGTATCACGAGTGCAAGCCACGTAGCCCGTATAGGGTCAGGCTTGAACTTCGTAAGGTCGCGCCTCATACGATGTTGCACCATGATGTCCTCGGTGATGATTTGGAGTGCCGCAGTATCGATAGGGATGGAGTCAGGTATGAGCACACTCTTTTCCTCTTCCTGTGCCATCATACATGAGGCAAGGAACAAGAACAGAAGAAAGAAGCTATACACCCTATGGCCCATAATAAAACCCAATCTCTATAATTTTTTCAACTCTTTAATCTTCAATATTTAATTTTAAACTTTTCATTTTTCATTTTCACCTCTCCCTCAGTTTGTCGAGCATTTCAATGATACGTTCCAGTTCCGTTTCATTGGCGAAGGGGATACTTATCTTTCCCTTGCCGCTGTCCGAACAGGTCATTTCAACGCGCGTATTGAAGATTTTCCTCAGCCCTTCGCGCAGCTGGTTGTAGTCGGCGCTTAGGTTGGAACCCTTCTGGCGGATGCGCGTGCCGGCCTTGGTCTTGACAGAACCGCCCTCGCTGAGTTGCTTCACCATATCCTCTATCTTGCGGACACTCAGACGGTCCTTTTTCATCTCAGCGAATACCTTCAGCTGTGCCTCAGGGTCGGAGAGGGCAAGCAGGGCGCGGGCGTGTCCCATGTCTATCTCGCGGTTGCGGATTGCCACCTGTATGCTTGCAGGCAACTTCAACAGACGCAGGTAGTTGGTGACGGTGGTACGGTTCTTGCCCACACGTTCGCTGAGCTGTTCCTGCGTCAGGTTGTACTGCTCGATGAGGTTCTGGTAGGCCAGTGCCACTTCTAAAGCCGTAAGATCCTCGCGCTGAATGTTCTCCACGAGTGCCATCTCCATCATGTTCTCGTCGTCCACGGTACGGATGTAGGCGGGAATGGTGGTCAGCCCGACACGCTGACTGGCCCGCCAGCGGCGTTCTCCGGCAATGATGACGTAGGTGCCATCCCCCATGTCGCGCAGGGTAATAGGTTGCACCACACCTATCTGCCGAATGCTGTTGGCAAGCTCCTGCAGGCTGTCGTCATCGAATTCACGCCGCGGCTGGTTGGGATTGGGACGGATATCGTCCATCCTCACTTCGCAGAGGTTCGAAGACCCGTTGGTATGAACTTCTTCCGTCTGGAGCAGCGCATCAAGGCCTCTGCCTAACGCTTGTCCCTGATATTTCTTCTTGATAGCCATCTATGTAAAAATTAAAAAAATAAAAAAATAAAAGGTGAAAAGGTTAAGGGTGAATGATTTTCAATTTTTCACCTTTTTCTATTATTTCCTGAGCCAGAGCCAGATGTGCTTTCGAACCTGCTGCATCGGCATCGTAGAGGATAGCCGGTACGCCGTGACTCGGAGCCTCGCTCAGCTTCACGTTGCGCTGGATGACGGTCTTGAACACCAGTTCGCGGAAGTGCCGACGCACCTCCTCGTAGATTTGGTTGGCCAGACGCAGGCGGCTGTCGTACATCGTGAGCAGGAAACCCTCTATTTCCAGTTTCGGATTCATGCGCGTCTTCACAATCTTAATGGTGTTGAGCAGCTTGCTGATGCCCTCTAAGGCAAAGTATTCGCACTGAACGGGGATGATGACGCTGTCGGCCGCTGTCAGGGCATTGACGGTGATGAGACCCAGACTGGGACTGCAGTCTATGAGGATGTAGTCGTAGTCCTGTACGATGGGCTTCAGCAGTTCCTTCATAATGCGCTCCTGGTTCTTGAAGTTCAGCAGCTCAATCTCAGCTCCCACCAAGTTGATATGCGAAGGCACGATGTCCAGTCCATCGATGTCGGTCGTATATATGATGTCGCGGATGTCAACCTGTCCGAGCAACGCGTTGTAGATGGAGTGCTCTATCTTGCTCACATCCACGCCCATACCGCTAGAGGCATTGGCCTGCGGGTCGGCATCCACCAGCAGCACCTTTTTCTCGAGTGTTGCAAGCGAAGCAGCCAGGTTCATACTTGTCGTCGTCTTCCCCACCCCGCCCTTCTGATTGACGATAGCTATGGTTTTACTCATCTTAAAATATATTTTTTTGCAAAGATACGTCAAAAATGCGAGATACACCTTCTTTTCCCTCTGCATTCTGTCAAAAATGTTAATAAAATCCACATTTTGTTGATAACTCTGCTTGTCAATAGAGGATTTTTCCTCATTTATTTGTAACTTTGCAGTCGTGCGATACACAAAAAGACCATATAACACTAATATAAATCATTTAAAACACTGACCATTATGATAAAGAAATTCCTTACCTTGTTGATGACCTTAGTTTTGACCATCGGCACCCAGCAAATCTGTCATGCAAAGAAGAGTACGTCGCCCATCACCATCGGATGTATCGTAGGAGCCGGAGGCGATGTGGACGCCACATTCAAGAACCTGCATGAGATGGGCTTTACCTCATGTCAGGTTAGTTTCCCGTCGAACTATACGCAGGAAACCATTGACAAACTGAAGGCTGCACGCGAGAAATACGGCATCAAGATTACGACGGTCATCACCGTACCTGGCCACTGCGTATGGAACTTCACCGAAGGACCTTCCACCATCGGTCTTGTCCCAGAAGAGGGACGCGAACAGAAACTGGCTGTGTATCGCAAGTGCATCGACTTCTGTCAGGAAGCTGCTATTCCTACCATGCACTCCCATTTCGGATTCATCCCTGAAGACCCAGGCTGCCAGCAATACAAGACGTTTATTACCGTCATGAAGGAACTGGCCAACTATGCAAAGGAACGTGGCGTTGACATCTATTTCGAGACTGGTCAGGAAACACCGACCACCCTGCTCCGTGCCATCAAGGACATCGGAACTGGCAACTGCTTCATCAACTGCGACACAGCCAACTTGCTGCTCTACGGAAAGGCCAATCCCACCGATGCCATCCGCCAGTTCGGACATCTGGTACGCGACTTGCACGCCAAGGACGGCACATACCCCACTGCCGAAGACCCCTATCACCTGGGGCGCGAGAAACCCATTCCCCAGGGCGACGTGGACTTCCCTGCCATCATCAAGCTGCTCAAGCAACAGGGCTATACAGGCGCCATTACCATCGAATATGAGATGAGCGACAGAACCTCGGACTATATGATTAAGACACGCAAGTATCTGCAAAAACTCATCGACAAACAATAAATCGTAAATCGTAAATAATTAAATGGTAAATGTAAATATTGCTCTCATCGGATGCCGAGGCATGGGATGGGCTGACCTCTGTGCCATGATGAAAAATCCTGGAGTGCAGCTGGTGGCGCTGTGCGACGTGGACCAAGAGGTACTCGACAAGCGGGTTGCGGATGCTGAGAAGAACTGGGGACGTCGTCCCTTGTACTACCGCGACTACCGCCAGCTTCTGGAAAACAAGGACATTGACGCCGTCATCATCGGCACACCCGACCATTGGCACTGCCTCATCATGACCGATGCCTGCTCAGCCGGAAAGGACGTCTATGTGGAGAAACCAGCCTCCAATAGCATTGCCGAATGTGATGCGATGGTAGCCGCCCAAAAGCGCTACGGACGCGTGGTGCAGGTGGGACAGCAGAAACACAGCGCCGAGCATTGGAAGCAGCTCCACGACTTCATTCAGAGCGGCAAGCTGGGACTCATCGGGCGCATCAACGTCTGGGCTAACTTCTCCTACGTGGTGCTGAAGGTACTATCCCCCGATACGGAGCCGCCTGCCTCCCTCGACTACGACTTGTGGCTCGGCCCTGCTCCGCTGCGGCCCTACAGCAGGACACGCAACGTCAGCTGGCGATGCTTCTGGGACTATGGTGGAGGACTGATGACCGATATGGGACCTCACCTGCTGGATATGGCGCTCTGGAACATGAACGTCACGGAAACACCGCTCCTAGTGTCTGCCTTCGGTGGCAATTTCGTCGATACAGGCAACAAAGCCGAGACGTTCGACACGCTCAGCGTCCTCTACGAACTGCCCCAATTCAGCATCCAGTGGAACAACACGGCTATTGCTTCCGGCCCCTACGGCAGCGTCAACGGACTGGAGTTCATCGGGCAGAACGGAACCATTGTCACCAACTACGACTGGTGGGAGGTGCTGCCTTACAAAGAACGGATAGAGCCCATGAAGGTGACGGCTACTCCAGGTGAACACGTAGTCCACACGGGCAACTTCCTGGAATGTGTACGTTCGCGTCGCATCGACCAGTTGGCATGTCCCATCACTCACGGAGTTCTGTGCGCCAAGTATGCCCATCTGGGTAACATTGCCGCCCGCACTGGGAAGGCACTCCGATACGACGACCAGCGTCACACCTTCCACGACAAGGCCGCAGACAAGTTCCTTGCCCACACCTATCGCAAACCGTGGAAAATGTTCAAATCGTAAATAATAAACAGATAAACAGTAAATCTATATGGTTTCAACAAGAAGAGATTTCCTGCGCCAGTCGGCATCAGCACTTGCAGCTACCATCATTCTGCCTCAGGCGCTACAGGCACGTATCCTCCGTTCTGGCGAAGCACCCAGTGACCAGCTTCGACTGGCACTCATCGGCTGCAGAAGCATGGGGTGGTACGACCTCACAGACCTCATGAACCATCCCAACATGTATTGTGCCGCCTTGTGCGACATAGACCAGACGATTCTCGCAAACCGTGCCGACGAGGCACAGAAGCGATGGGGAAACCGCCCAGACACCTACACCGACTACCGCCGCATCCTCGAGCGGAAAGACATCGACGCAGTCGTCATCGGCACACCCGACCACTGGCACTGCCTCATCATGACCGATGCCTGCTCAGCCGGAAAAGACGTCTATGTGGAGAAACCGGCCGCCAACAGCATCGCCGAGTGTGATGCGATGGTAGCCGCCCAGCAGCGTTACGGCCGTGTGGTACAGGTGGGACAGCAGCAACGCAGCTCCCAGCTCTGGCATGAGATGAAACGCATAGTGGACAGCGGCGAGCTTGGAACCATCCCCCGTGTCAACGTTTGGGCCAACTTCGCATACGCTGCCATCCTCAATCACGCTCAGGACAGCGACGTGCCAGCCGAAGTGGACTTCGACATGTGGCTCGGCCCTGCACAAAAACGGACCTTCAATGCCAGCCGCTTCCACGGCAGCTGGCGCATGTTCTGGGACTATGGAGGCGGACTGGTGACAGACTGGGGCGTACACCTGCTCGACATGGCTTTCTGGGCCATGAACGTCACGGGTATGCCGCTTCGTGTAGCGGGTTCGGGAGCCAACCACACCTATCCTGACAACTTTGCCGAGACATTCGACACGCTCAGCGTCTTCTACGGCTTCCCAGACTTTCTCATCCAGTGGAGCAACGTCACCATCGAATCGGGACCCTACGGCATGAACTACGGACTGGAATTCAAGGGCACCAAGGGCACTCTCGTCGTCAACCGCGAGAAGATGGAACTCTATCCGCAGGGAGAAAACCAGCCCTCGCAGCAGTGGAAACCCACCAACAACGAGCACTTTGACCATACCACCAATTTCATAGAATGTGTCCGCTCACGCCGTTTCGACACAGCCTGCACCATCCAGAACGGAGCCTTCTGTGCCAAGATGGCTCATCTGGGCAATATCGCTGCCCGCACGGGCCACGCCCTCACCTACGACGACCAGCACCACACCTTCCACGACAAAGCCGCAGACCGACTCATCATCCCCACCTACCGCAAACCGTGGAAGTTGTTCAGACTTGTTTTACTGCTGCTGTCGTTTTGTTTCACGTTTGTTTCCTCTGCCCAGGCGGAGGGCACTTTCACCCTGACGAAGAGTGTGTTGCTCGACAAGATTAAGGGCGGCTGGGCAGGTCAGACAATTGGCTGCGCCTACGGTGGTCCCACGGAGTTCTGCTATCGCGGCGTGATGATTCCCGACGACGTGGAGATTTCGTACCCTGAGCATCACCTGAAGAATTACTTCGACAACCTGCCGAGCCTGTTCGACGATGTCTATATGGACCTGACGTTTGTCGATGTGTTCTCGCGTCTGGGCTTGGATGCGCCTGCCGACTCGTTTGCCAACGCCTTCGCATACGCCGCATACCCTTTGTGGCACGCCAACCAGCAGGGACGCTACAACGTGCTGCACGGCTTGATGCCACCCGAGTCGGGCTATTGGAAGAACAACCCCCATGCCGACTGCATCGACTATCAGATTGAGTCGGACTACGCGGGCCTGATGTCGCCAGGTATGCCGAATTCAGCATCGGAGATATCCGACAAGATAGGGCACATCATGAACTACGGCGACGGATGGTACGGCGGCGTGTTCGTGGGAGCCATGTATGCCTTGGCTTTTGTCGAGAGTGATGTGGTGACCATTGTCGAGAAGGCACTCCAGACCATCCCCGAGGGGAGCCGTTTCCGCGAGCGGCTGGACTGCGTGGTGAAGTGGTACAAGGAAAAGCCCTCCGACTGGAAGCGCGCCTGGAAGCTCTACAACGAGTCGTTCAGCAAGGACCTGGGATGCCCTGAGCTGATACTGGCTCCTGGCAATATCGATGCCACGATGAACAGCGCCTACGTGGCGATGGGACTGCTCTACGGTCAGGGCGATTTCGGCAAGACGATGGAAATAGCCACACGCTGCGGACAGGACTCCGACTGCAACCCGTCGTCGGCTGCCGGAGTGCTGGCTACCATGCTGGGATATAGCAACATACCTGAGAAATGGATGCCCAACCTGCGAGAGGTGGAAAGTCGCAAGTTCGCCTATTCGAAGCTGTCGCTGAACGATACGTACTCGGCTGTCTATAACCTTGCCCTGAAGATGATTGAGGCTGGCGGAGGCAACATAGGCGACGACGATGTGACGATACAGGTGCAGGAGCCGACACCCGTCCGTCTGGAACAGGGCTTCGTGGGGATGTTCCCCAAGCTGCTCACGTCTGGAATACAGTATCTCGGCACGGACGATGCAGGGCAGAACACCTTCCGGTTCCACGGCTGCGGTATCGTGGTCTATGGCAACATCAGCTACTCCACCGGCTCGTATGTGGCACAGCTGGAAGTGACCGTCGATGGCGAGGTGAGCCGCGTGATGCCGCTCCAGGCCGACTTCAACAAGCGCACAGCCGACGCCATCTACTGGAACTACGACCTGGAGGACGGCGCACACGAGGTAAGCTTCAAGCTGCTGAATCCGCGAAAAGGGGTGAACATCAAGGCCGACCGCGTGATTTACTATGTCACCGACGACACCCCCGTCGTGCCCACCTTGCAGCCGATAGTCTTCAATGGCTGGGGCGACGGCTTCAACAACGGCACCTCTGCCGACTTCACGGGCGACGGCATACACGACCTCTTCCTGTGCGGCGGAAACATGGGCGGCCATGTGCTCCAGGGAACAGGCGTGGCATCAACGGTAGCATATCATGAGGTGAGCAACATAGGCGATATCGGCAACATCGATTTCCTGGCAACGATATACCCTGTTGACTTCGACGGCGACGGACAGATGGACCTTGTCGCCTTCGACTCCGAGCCCAGCGGACTGACTACAGACGACGGCGGGCCGGAAGGCATCTTCCTGGGCGACGGCAAGGGCGCATTCCACGTTGCGCCAACGACGGTTTATAAAGCCGACGGAGTCACACCCGATGACGTGTTCAAGTGGATATGGGTGAAGTCGGCCGACGTAGCCGATTTCAACAACGACGGCCTGCTCGACCTGGTGGTGTGCTCCGACAGAACGGCCTACAACTGCCTGCTGCTCGGCATGGGCAAAGACGAATCGGGAACGTTCTGCTTCAAGAAAGCCGACTACGACAAGAGGCACCTCTACACCATCCAGAATTCAGCCTGGGACAGATGCATGGGCTACGTCAAAGCCTACGACTTCAACAGCGACGGCTATATGGACTTCATGCTCTCAGGGTCGAACAAAGCGAACAAAACCGTGATTTTCATCAACTCCTCCGAAGAGCCTGGAACCTTCAAGACGGTGAACTTTCCCACACATCGCAACCTGCCTTCGTTCGACTTCGCCGATGTGAACTGTGACGGCATACCAGAGATTTACTTCTCGGGCGAGTATCACGAAGGGTGGTACAACCAGATATATACACCCGTGTTCGACGGTCAGAAGATGAGCTACAGGCTCTACTACGGCCTTCCCTGGCAGAACAACGACCGCTGCATGGGATTCCGCTCCAGCGCCTTCGTTGACTGGGACGGCGACGGCATCATCGACATCATCCAGACGGGACGCTCCGACACCGAATTGCCTGATGGAACGACACTCGACTCACGCGCTTCGAAGATACGGATTAACTGGGGCGACGGACTGGAGTGGGCCGACCCCATCCTCACCATCGGCTCCAACCTCAACACGGCAATACTCGCCGATGTCAACAACGACGGCGTGATAGACTATGTGCGCAACGGGGAGAACGAGCTGGCTGTGAACATCGAAGGGCTGAAATACGGCACCGGCCAAATCTTCTCCGTAACAATCAACCCGTCCAAGACGGCATACCATCCCTCGGCACCAGAGCTGAACACCCCTGTGGTTGATGGAAAGAAAGTGACGCTCTCGTGGCAGCCAGCCGGCAATGCCATCGGCAACGAGACATACGAGTATGTCGTCTTCGACGGAAGCGGAAAAGTCGTGGCAGGAACGAATGTCGCCTATTATCCCAACGGGTTCCGCAAGACCCCCGCGAGCGGTAATGCCTGTCAGGCGCGGCAGATTGTCCTCAGCCTTCCAGCCGGGCAGTACACCTATGGCGTACAGACAGTTAGCGGCGCCTACATTGGTTCCGCATTCGCCCAGGGGACCTTCAAGGTAGATGAGGACACAGGGATAAAGCCAATTGATAATGGACAATTGATAATGGATAATGAGGATGATGCCTGGTACGACCTGGGTGGGTGGAAGCTCCAGGACAAAGCCATCGCGAAAGGAGTGTATATCAATAACAGCCGCAAGTTCGTGAAAAAGTGAGAGAATAATTTGCATGTCATAATAAAAAATCATACTTTTGCAGCCGCAAATTGAAAAATAGCATGTTCGGATAGGTAAAATCGATAGCATGAAAGTGTAACAGACGGGGTTCTTGCACTCGCGAGACCTGAACGACGCCCTTCGGAAGAAGGGTGTTCAATGAGTTCTTTTATTTATTGTTACACTAAATCATGCTGTTATGAGAAAGCGATTTTATCATTGCCATGTGTGCACCTGTTCCCCTGAGAAAGGCGTGATGTTTTTGGATGTCAAGATGCTGAAGGACATCGTGAATCATGGAATACACGCTATCCGTTGCGCCTCCACCTGTGCCCACAAAGCCCATCGGGGAATACTCTTGGGCGACCTCTGTGCTGAGGCACACCATCCCACGTGGGCGCTGAAAATCTGGAAGTTCACATTGACGCAGATTCATGACAAAGACTACGACGACTGGATTGATGTATGGTTCAACACGAAGTACGTCAGGCTGCAGGATGTCATCTCGGAAGGCAACTGCGAAATTATTGGCCGTCGCATAGACGATGTGGAGCGCAGCATAGGCCTGTCGGACGCTCACGGCCGCGACAGCTGGGAGTACAGAGCAGGAGAAGGCTGGTACAACGGCTTGCGTTTCGAGAAGTACGATTACAACTGGGAGGACCTGCGCGAAGAATACATTGCGATGCGCGACGAGGCCCTTGAGCGACTGGAAGCAGAACGCATCTTCCGCGAGGGCCAGAACGACCAAGTGCCTGACAGGCAGGACTTCTTCGACTATTGGAACAACTACAATCCGACAGCTGTATATTCCCAATACACCTTCAAGGTTGACGATTGGGATGACTATCAAGAAGAATCAGGAAAACCCTCCTGATTCCCTCTACAAAAAATGGGTGTGTCTTTTCATTTCGAGACGCACCCATTTTTCATTTATCTTTACATTTTCATATTAATAATCCTTACTATACACCGCCTTCACTCCCCTTTTACACTTCAACAACCCTCCCATGCTCCTCCACCGTTCCTCCACCGCACCTCCAACATAGCACTGGGATAGCTCTGGGATAACAAGCACAAAACAACGTTTGTTCTTCGTTTGTTCTTCGTCTCATATTCGTCCTTTCTTCGTCTTTTTCTCGTCTATATGTGTTATATCGGGGAGGGATAGATATCTGAACTATGGCGTTTCGACAAATAATCAGCCCATAATTCAAATCCGAGATACAAAGATAGTGCAAAAAACAATAAGATGCAAGAAAACAGATAAAATTTTACACTATCCATATATATTATATCCAAAAATCTGCCCAAAATCGCAAAGAATTCTCTAAAATTTGCCTTATTTGCAGAAAAACGTAGATTTCAAGAGCAAAGCAAGAATGCGAATAGGATTTTAAGAATCAGAAAAGTCTGGGCGCGAACATTGACAGATAGATGCGCCAGTTGCGCCAGATGTGACCGCCTTCGTTCTCGTAATATTCGTAGGGGTACTGCATCTTGTCGAGATACTGACGCAGGGCTACGTTCTGCCCGAAGAGGAAGTCGTCCTTGCCGATAGCTATCCAGTAGAGGTGGGGCTTGGCGGCGAAGAGGGCCTTCATCTGGGCAGCAGCCTCGGGATGGTCTGCGAGCTGCTCCTCAAGGCTCTTCTGCGAGCGGTCCAGACGGACGGCAGCGGAGAAGAGTCCCATGTAGCCGAAGGTGCCTGGATTCAGCATACTGATGCGGAAGGTGTGGTAGCCCCCCATCGAGAGGCCGCAGATGGCGGTGTTGTCGGCTCCCTTCTTTATTTTATAATGTGACTTCATGTAGTTCATGATGTCGGGGAAGCTCTCTTCGTAGGTGGTTTTGGGCTGACCTTTCTGCTTGAGGCCTGTCTCCAATGGGCCTGCATCGTCCGAAGCATTGCCGTTGGGCATCACCACAATCATGGGCTTTGCCTTGCCCAGGGCGATGAGGTTGTCCATAATCTGTGCCGTGCGACCCAATGTGAGCCAAGCCTCCTCGTCGCCTCCTGCACCATGAAGCAGGTAGAGGACGGGATAGGCCTTACCCTTGTCGTAGCCTGGTGGTGTGTAGATGCTCATGCGGCGCTTCATACCCAGCGCTGGGCTGTCGTACCAGACGTGTGCCACGTCGCCGTGCTCCACATTGTGGTTCTGGTAGAGATAGCCGCAGTCACCCTCTTCGCGACTGACTATGAAGATGCTCATGAAGGAGCGTACATCGCGGCTCCGCTCGATGTTACCAGCATCCTGAACCTCAGCACCATCCACATAGAAGCGGTAGTTATAGAGTTCAGGTTTGAGGACTTCGGTGGTGTAGGACCAGATGCCGTCCTGCTGTGTCAGTTCCTGGTGTCCGTCCTTGATGCAGTCACCGATAATGGTCACTTTCTGTGCATCGGGTGCCTTGATGCGAAGGGTGACGGTACCGTCGTCGTTGAACTGTGGCGAACGTGTGTCGTGTCTCTCGAAAATGGCTTGCTGAGCCTGTGCAACAAAAGCCGTGAGCAGCAATGCTGCCAATAGATACAATCTTTTCATCTTTTTGGGTCGTTTAGAGGGTTGAAAATTGTGAATTATGAATTATGAATTATGAATTATGAATTGCTAATTGTGAATTCTCAAAGCAAATGTAGGTATTTTTTTGGAATTCGCTTTCATATTTGAGAAAAAATATGTTACTTTGTGGCAAAAATGATATTTATGAAGCGTTTTTTTCTGCCATTCGTGGCATTGTTCCTAATATTGCAGAGTGCTTTAGGAAGTGATTTGACGGGATTCCGCGTTTGTCGGATGACGGAACCGGCTGGCATTACCCGCACGGCACAATTCTCCTGGCAGACACTCAGCAAGAAACCCAATGTGATGCAGACTGCCTACCACCTCCGCGTGGCAACTTCAACGGCCGACCTCAAGGCTGGGCGCAATCTGCTATGGGACAGTGGGAAAACCAACTCAGACGAGAGCGTGGCTGTGCCTTATCAGGGACGCCGTCTGCCCTACGAGAGCCGCATCTTTTGGCAGGTGGAGGTCTGGCTCAGCTCTGGAGAGCACTTGGTCAGTCCCGTTCAAAGCTTCCTGACAGGACTTAAGCAGTTCGACAGCAAGGCCCAATGGATAGGGGCGAGCGACGCTGCGCGTCTAAATGATAAAGGACAAACGATAAATGAATATGACCTGCCGGCACGGTACATGCGCAAGAACTTCTTCGTGAACGACAAGGTGCGCCGCGCCACGCTCTATATCAGTGGCATGGGCTACGGCACTTCATACATCAACGGCAAGCCGGTCAGCAAGGATGTCTTCGGCACCCTCCAAACCGATTACACCAAAACCGTCTATTACAATACTTACGACGTCACGTCCCTCCTGCGCCGAGGCAACAATGCCATCGGTTCGGTGCTGGGCAACGGCTATGTGCTGGGCTTTGGCAAGAACTGCACTTCGTACGGACTGCCGCGCCTGAAGGCACAGCTGGTCATCGAGACGAACCGTGACACCATGATTGTGGTTACGGATGCCGATTGGAAGGTTACGACCCAAGGACCCATCCAGCGCAACCACCTCTACAACGGCGAGCGCTACGAGGCGGCACGCGAGATGAAGGGCTGGAATACGGCAACCTTCGACGATAGCAGTTGGCAGCAGGCAGAACGCATGCCCTCGCCCACTGGCGTCGTTTGCCCTCAGCCCTCGCCCGGCATGCGTATCCAAAAAGAGTTGAAACCACAAAGCATCCATCGTACTGCCGACGGACGTTACATCATCGACATGGGACAGAACATGGTGGGGCAGTTGCGTGTCCGTCTCTCTGGAAAGAAGGACGTGCCTGTCGTCATCCGTCATGCCGAGATACTTGAGCCGAACAACCCTGACCAGCTCTACGTCAAAAATCTGCGCTCGGCTGAGTGTACCGATACCTATATCCCAGCTGTCGATGGTATTTTCACCTATCAGCCGGAACTCACCTATCAGGGCTTCCGCTTTGTTGAGATAACTGGCATCGAGTGGGAGCCAAAGCTCTCGGACATCACAGGCTGTGTTATTTATGACTTCATGGCAGACCAGGGCACTTTCTGGTGCGACAACGAGCTGCTCAACCAACTGCACAAGAATGCCTACTGGGGTATCATCGGCAACTATCACGGCATGCCTACCGACTGTCCGCAGCGCGACGAGCGCATGGGATGGATGGGCGACCACGTGATGGGATGCTACGGTGAGAATATGCTCTTAGATAATGGCGCACTCTACTACAAGTGGCTGCAGGATGTATGGGATACGCAGGACGATAGCGGCCTCATCGCCGACGTGGCACCTGGCTTCTGGGTAATCCGTGAGAAGGACGTCGCTTGGGAGGCGCTCTCCGTCTATGCCACATACATGCTCCTTCGCCGCTACAACGATGCGAATGCCGTACTCAAATACTATCCGTTCCTGCAGAACTACATGAATTATCTGAATCGCAACCTGAAGGACGGCATCGTGGCTACCAACTGCTGGGGCGACTGGTGTATGCCGCCAGAACGTCCGGAACTCATCCATAGCGAAGACCCTTCTCGCAAGACCGACGGCAGCCTCATCTCCACAGCCATGTACTACAGTATGCTCACCATGATGGGCGATATGGCCATGAGGCTCGGCATGGAGGGCGACATGCTGGCATACGACAAACAGCAGCAGGCTCTCAAGGCAGCCTACAACCGCCACTTCTACAACTCAGAGACGGGAAGCTACTCGAACAACACCGTCACTGCCAACCTCCTCTCGTTGGAGTTCGGCCTTGTTCCAGAAGGCGACGAGGAGCGCGTCCTGCAGAACATTGTCGATGTCACGAGGGACACCTATCATGACCACGTAAGCTGTGGCGTACTCGGCATGCAGCATCTCATGACCTGTCTATCGCGTCGTGGTCACCTCGACCAGGCCATGCGCATCATTCTGCAAAAGGACTATCCAAGCTTCGGTTATATGATAGAGAAGGGAGCCACCACCATCTGGGAGCTTTGGAACGGCGATACTGCCGACCCTGCTATGAACAGCGCCAATCATGTCATGCTGCTGGGCGATGTCCTCGTATGGATGTATGGCAGCTTGGCAGGCATCAACCAGGCAGCTGGCAGCCTTGCCTACAAGGAACTGGATATGAGAATCAGTATGCCGGACGAGCTGAACCATGTCCGTGCCACGCACGAGACGCCCTACGGCACCGTCGGGAGTGAATGGTGGCGCACGGAAGAAGGCCTCACCTGGGTGGTTGACATTCCTGCCAACACGACGGCCCGCATCCATGTGCCCAGCGGATATACCGTGCAGGGCATGCATAGCCTGCGCTGGGCAAGTGCCGAGATAGAGGGCAACGACATCTGCCTGCTTGTCGGCTCTGGCTCCTACACCATCAATGCAATAAAGGTGTTCACTCCACCTACACAAACCATCTTCCGTCGTATGACAAATACCATAAAGAATCTCCCCGAATTCATCAAGAACTTCTAGAATTAGGTTATAAGGTTTAAGGTCGCTTCGCTTTCTGGTTATAAGGTGAAGATACCTCAAACCTCAAACCTCATAACCTCATAACCTCAAACCTTACAACCTTACAACCTCATAACCTTAAATAATGATACAAAATGACCTGCAACGCCTTCGTTGGATGATTCTCGACGAGGCACTTCGCGACCCTGTGATGGAATACTTCATGGGCGAGCGCACCAAAACCAATGAGACGGGCAATACACGCAGCCTGATTCACTATGTCAACACGCGCCTCAAAGCCGTCAACCGTGAGTTCAGTTGCAGCAAACGCATGCTGCAGAACGATGTTGCCTACTTCGAGCAAAAAGGAGCACGCCTCGAACCACGTTTCCGTCGCGGCCACAAACGTATCCTGCGCTACATCAATTTGGAATGGAAGAACCCCTTGCTCAAGGCGGCATCGTTCCTCAAGTATGACGGCGAACCTGCTGCTTCCGGCCCCGTGACGGCTGCCGCTATCTCTCTGCCAGAAGGTCCTATGACGGCTGTCACCCTGCGCATCAGAAAGGATGAGGAGGGAATCCGTCTCAAGCTTGGCAGCCCCGAACTGCTCGGACGCAACGCAGACAGCAAGACGGGTACTGTCACCATTCAGGTAGAACTGCCCATGAGCGAGGCCCTGCAGAACCTCATCCTCGGTATGGGCACCAGCGTCGAAGTCCTTGCGCCGGAAACACTCCGAGAAGACCTCCGTCAGACAATCGCCACCCTGCAGAAACTCTACAAGAAGGAAACCACGGCATCAAAGAAACCCGTCCAGGGCGACCTCTTCGATGGATTGTTCTAAGGAGTCCATAGTCCATATTTAACCCATTAAGCCCATTAACCCCATTAACCCCATTAACCCCATAATAACAATGAAAACAATTAGCAAGCTGCTCATGGCAGCATCCCTGTTGCTCGGTCTGGGCAGCAGCGTAAAGGCTGCGGACATCCCCCGCAGCGAGTACCCACGTCCGCAGTTCGAGCGGGAACGCTGGGTGAACCTCAACGGCACTTGGACGTATAGCTTCGACTTCGGACAGACAGGAGCCGAGAGAGACTACCGCAACAGCAAAGGCTTTGACGGCAAGATAACCGTCCCCTTCTGCCCTGAGAGCAGTCTCTCGGGCGTGAAATATACAGACTTCATCCCTTGCATTTGGTACCAGCGTAACATTACCATACCCGAGACTTGGTCCGGAAAGAACATCCTGCTCAACTTCGGAGCCGTCGATTACGAAGCTACCATCTATATCGACGGCAAGCGTGTGGGCAAGCACTACGGCACAGGCTCTTCCTTCTCGCTCGACATCACCAAGTTCGTGAAGGCTGGCGAGAGCCACAATCTTGTCGTATTGGTGAAGGATGCACTCCGTGGCGGCAAGCAGCCTGGTGGCAAGCAGAGCACCGGTTATTACAGTGCAGGCTGCAACTACACCCGCGTCACAGGTATCTGGCAGACAGTGTGGATGGAAGCCGTCTGTCCGGAAGCCCTGAAGCGTGTCTTCGCAACCCCTGACATCGACCAACAGCAGCTCGTCGTTCGTCCCGAATTCTACGAGGAAGGCAATGGCAACATGCTCACCGTAGAGGTGTTCGACGGTAAGAAACTCGTTTCCAGCAAACAAGCTCCAGCCACAAACAACACCGTCATCGTGCTGCCCATCAAAAATCCCAAGCTTTGGTGGCCCGAGGAACCCAATCTCTATGACGTCATCTACACGGTGCGCGATGCCAAGGGCAATGTGCTCGACAAAGTGAAGTCCTACGCCGGTATGCGCAAGATACATCTGGCTGGCGGCTACTTCTACCTCAACAACAAGCCCTACTTCCAGCGCCTTGTCCTCGACCAGGGCTTCTATCCCGACGGCATCTGGACAGCTCCAAGCGATGAGGCTCTGAAGCACGACATCGAGATGAGCAAGGCAGTGGGTTTCAACGGCGCACGTCTGCACCAGAAGGTCTTCGAGGAGCGCTACTTCTATTGGGCCGACAAGCTGGGCTACATCTGCTGGGGCGAGCAGGCAAGCTGGGGCCTCGATGTCAACAACGAAGAGGCTGTCCGCAACTTCCTGACCGAATGGGCAGACGAAGTGGTGCGCGACCGCAACCATCCCAGCATCGTCACCTGGACACCCCTCAACGAGACATGGGGAGCCCGCGACGGCGTCTATGTGCGCTTCGTCAACGACCTTTACGAAATGACCAAGGCCATCGACCCCACACGTCCCATCAACGATGCCAGTGGCGATGCACACGTCAAGACTGACATCTGGAGCGTACACGACTACTCCCGCGAGTATGAGCGCCTCACTGGCAACCACACCATCAAGGCCGGAGTGGAGCCCTACCGCAACATGGGCGGCAAGGAGTTCCTGGCCAACTACAACGGCCAGCCCTACATGCTCGACGAATTCGGCGGCCTCGGTTGGATTCCCAAAGAGGAGCGTGCCAACTCCTGGGGCTACGGCGCACAGATAGAGACCGAGGACGAGTTCTTCCAGATTCTCGAAAAAGAGGTGGATGCCATCATCGCCTGCAAGCACATCACAGCCTTCTGCTATACGCAGATAACCGACGTGGAGCAGGAGAAGAACGGCGTTTACTATTACGACCGCCGTCCCAAGTTCGATGCAGCCAAATGGAAAGCCATCTTCGAAAAGATACCCTCCATCATCGAGAACCCGCAAGACCTCAGCGGCTGGCGGGCAAAAGCCGGAAATGAAAAATGAATAATTAAGCCCATAAACCCCATAAAACCCATAAAACCCATAAACCCTATAATAAAATTATGAAAAAGATTCTTTTCTTTGCTGCCGCTGTGGCAGCTATGTTCCTGGCCTCTTGCTGCGGTCAGAACAAGTGTAAGTGTACCTGTGATTGCGAGGCTTGCCAGAACTGTGTGGAGAAGCAAGACCCCAATGCTCCGCAGGACAGCGCAACCATCGTTGACAACGAGCAGTACGACCTCGCTCAGCTGAAGGTTGACGAGGAAGGTTACTATGTCCTCTTCGACGGCACGAGCCTCGACGGATGGCGCGGCTACGGTCAGGACGCTGTTCCCACCAGCTGGGAGAATGCCGACGGCTGCATCCACCTCGTAGGTAGCGGCACAGGCGAAGCACAGGTAGAAGGCGGCGGCGACCTGCTGTTTGCCCACAAATTCAAGAACTTCACCTTCGAGTGCGAGTACAAGATCAGCAAGGGCGGCAACTCCGGCATCTTCTATCTCGCCCAGGAAGCCAAGGGCAAGGACGGCAACTACCTGCCCATCTGGCAGAGCTGCTCCGAGTATCAAGTGCTCGACAATGCCAACCACGAGGATGCCAACCAGGGCATCGACGGCAACCGCCAGGCAGCTTCTCTCTACGACATGATTCCTGCCCGTCCGCAGAACGCCAAGCCCTTCGGCGAGTGGAACACCGTCAAGATTCGCGTCTTCAAGGGTAGCGTATGGCACTATCAGAACGGCGAGGAGGTACTGGAGTATCACCTCTGGACTCCGAAGTGGAAGGAAATGCTGGACGGCAGCAAGTTCAAGAAGGGCGGCGAGTTCCCCGCAGCTTACGACCTGATGATTGTCGAGGGTCAGAAGGACGGCGGCTACATCGCTTTCCAGGACCACGGCGACGACGTTTGGTATCGCAACGTCCGCATCAAGCTCGACGAATAAAACAGAAACCTGAATTAATCCAGAAAAAGAGAAGGGGGCGCAACAAATCGCTCCCTTTTCTCGTCACGACTCCCAGGGCGTGATAGCTCTTGGAAAGTCGCCAGAATTTCAACTACCTGATAAGCTACCATTGCAATACTTGAAAATATCAGCGCTATAAGAGCGTTTCAGCTCCCCATCCTCCGAGGATGGCGGCGATTACGTAGCTAATTATAGTAATGTGCAAATTGTGCCATATTGTCAATTTATAAATCGAAACCTAACGAGTGTATGTAGTTGAACAATTCCGTCAGATAGTAGCGACAGTTGTCTATGTAGCTGTTGTAGTTCTCCTTTGCACGCTTCATCCAGTCGAATAGTTCAGTATTGCTGCGTCGTGTTGGCAGTTCATACTCCCTCTCAATATGTGCCCTGTATTGCTCACATGTCTCAAGGAAACGTTCTTCGGTTTCGTTTTCTGGGAAGTGAGAGTCACGGAAGGGTTGAAGGGCAGTCTTCAATCTGCTATCTTATATTTAGATGAATATCTCTTTGAAGATAGGCCATAGAATCCTCCTTGGAAAGCCACGAAATCTTTGGTTCTATCTTGGGCTATTGAAGAGGATATACTCTTTGCGCTGGTTGTAGGGAAATACCTTTTAGCGATGGTTGTCAACTTGTCTATATGTATCGGACGCGACGAAGCCTCCAGCGTCTGGCGCAAAAGGTCGCGGATGCTGCCATAAAACACATGTTGCCAAGTATCGAGGCCATAGGTGCTCGTCATGCCGATGGATTTGATGTTTTCATGTCTCAATATCCACTGTCTGAGCTGTTCCGGCTCAGTGTACTTATGGTTGGGATAATTTCTCTTGAACTGCGTGAAGATAGCTTTCAACGACATAGGCTTGCCGTGAGCCTCCAATATTTTGAAAGCTTCATCAGTAATATCCACATAGTTCTGCTTGATAGCCACCTTCCAATCCTCATCGAAGGGGATATCGTAGTATGCCTGTGCCACCTGACATATAATCCAGAAAACATCTTCACGCAGGTTCTGGGGGACGTTTGTCACCAACGAGTGCAGGTCGAAAACAGTATCCTCACTATGTCTCTTCTGACAAACTCGATTTAGCTGGTTCCTGATATGCTTCACATAAACATACGAACGAATACGCCTGTGTACAGCAACAAGCTTATCACCTATATTTATCACTTTAAAATCGCCCACGACAGACAGTAATGCGCAGAAAATGCCGAAGTCCTGCGGTAGCTGTTCCTCCTCCTGTATCATGCGATATTTGGGCGATAACGCCGTGATATAGTTTGAATCCAAGAGGCTGGCGTAGTCTCCCCAACTGATATATTTTTGAATCGTTGCCTTCAAAATGCGATGCCCCTTTTCGAATATTTGCCGTACCCGCTCTCGCGTTAGGTTTTTCATGGCAGCAACGTCTTCAAGCGTATGCCTTTGGTTATCTTTGATGCCATTGACCAAAGCGTAAGTTTCGTGTCCTTTGTTACGGCTGTTTAGTAACAACTGCAATATAATATAGAAAAGTGGTATAGAATCTTTATCCTGATGGAAACGGAACACGAAACGACATTCCGCCGCCGACAACCAAGGGAAGGCCCATGCTATTAGAGCCTGCAACCTGATGTCCTTGCCCGAATAAGCCTCATCCGCGAAAACATCCTCCAGCGTCTGCACGAAGTTCCACATCTCATGCAGAACAGATCTGTCAAGTCCGATATTACATCGTTCAGCAAGTGCATACTCTGGAAGCCCGAACAACTTCATGGCATCAGTGAACTTTGGGAGATACTTACGCTGGATGGCAACCGCTTCTGCCGACAGACCTGCCGTTAGTGTGTCGAAAAAATGAAGCAAATCCCTACGCTGGTGCGTGGAGAGGAGGTCATGCATTGCCACCTCATTATCGAAAGTGTAGATATTAGCTTCTAAGATTTGGATCAGTTCCTCAACCGTCCACAGCGTATCCTCTTCTGGAAAGGGTGATTTATGCATATACTTACGCATCACCCTCAGGTAATGCAGCAGCAATCGGCGCAATTCCACATTCTCCGTCCGTCCCAAATCGCGATGTACAGTCAGAACATCATACGTCTTTTTCAGTATAGCATCGGCCATCGTCCACGCATCAGGGAAAAGCTCGTGCACTAACTTACAGGCATCTCCACTCAAATCTGAGATGCTCTCGTATGCCCTAAACACATATAACCCATAGTTGAGAGCATGTCGCAGTTGTACGTCAATAACTGTAGAATTAGGTGATGCTATCGTTTCCTCATATTTATCCTTCGAGTACTGATTATCCAGTAATAAAGTAAAATCTCCCCTTTTCAATTCGAGCAGGAAAGCTTCTATATCTGTCAGAGCTTCATTATTGAAGTTCTGGAGGTTCAGTCCTCCCTTCCTACTTTGCTCCATGAGTTCACCTACTGTCCTGACACCCCTGTTATACAGCGCATAACAGGCCCGATATGTCAGCAGGCCTCGATGTCGCAGATTATCCAATGTGGTGTTCAGATAGATGACCATGTATTCGTAGTTTACTTCTTGTTCATCAACCGCTCCAAGGTACAAGTGCAAAAGGCAGCGGAAATTCTCCAAAGGATTGTTGAAGTTTTTCACTACTCTGTTCTGCAAAGGGGCGTTGCAAAATTTCTCGCACGGGGTGTGCGAGTTTTGTATTGTATTGATTTCCTGCACCTTGTAATCCCCTAACAACCTGTTTGAGTTTTCCTGAAACTTCCAATTCTTTTGTGATTATTTACTTCTTCTTCTTCTTCTTTTTCTTCTTTTCTTCTTCGTCAATCCGCTTTTGAATAGCTGCATAACCAATTTCTGGAAGTGGCTGTGAATTTTTGCCTTGATTCTGTAATTCGTTCAAAGCTTCGCTGATGGCTTCCAACTGGGCGCGAGTATCCTCATTGATTTCGTTTTGGTCTGACAAGGTTTCGTTCAAATCGGTACGTAACTGCTTTACTTCAGAGCGGATTTGCTCAAGTTGCAACTGAGTGTTGCCAACGATAAGCAGTGCCTCCTGCATCTGAAAGAATGCACGCATGATATTGATGTTTGCCTGTATTGCAATGTGCGACCTCAGAAGCCCAGAAAGCATGGCTATGCCCTCACGTGTAAAGGCAAAGGGAAGATAGCGGTTACCGCCTCTTTTGTTTGAGGTGAAATTTTTGCACCTCAAAGAATCGTCCTCAATCTTTAAGGTGAAATTTTTGCACCTCAAAGCATTATATTCCTCTTTTGTCAACTCGAACATAAAGTCATCGGGAAACCTTTCTATATTGGCTCTGACAGCCCTTTTGAGGTTCTTTGTCTCGACAACATATAGTTCCGCAAGGTCGGAGTCTAACATCACTTTGCGACCTCGAATTTCATAAATCCGTCGTTTTATAGGTTCTAATGAATCCATGAGTTTATTGTTATAATTCGTAAGGCAACGCCTCTAGCTACTCGTTAATAAAACAGTTCTCACAATTGCTCTGCAAAGTTACGAATTATCTGGCATACTGCAAAATAATTTCATTATTTTCTCTCAGGAAATAATAACTCCGTCTTAACAAGTCGCTTGCCGATACAAACGGGGCTCTTGTCCAAGACGGAGATTTCTTCTTTAAAAAACAGCCCCGTACAACCTACATAAGAAAACTACGGTCAACGTAACCTTTCGGTTGGCAAGGACTATTTCTGGGTGCAAAGATAAGTAATGATTAACGGCTGTAGTAATCCTCTATCAGCTTGCCGATCTTTGGAATATCAAAGAATTCGTCGACTTCCAACGGGTAGTCGGGCTCGATACCTTCTTCGATGTTCTCGCCTTTCAAGTTGTTGACGCGATTACGATGCGAGGAGTAGTGATAAGCGAAGCCATCGGCTGAGGGGCTGTAGAGCACCGCGCAAGATCCGCCTCCCGACTTTATGCCGAGCAGGCAGATGCCGTAGTCTTTCAGGAGTGCGGCCAGCTGATTGCCACACGAGAAGCTGAAAGTGCTAATGAGCACGCCGATGTTCATTGTCAGCTTCACCTCCTTGTCTTTCTCGTCGAATTTACCGTCCAGGTTGCGGTCTACCTCAAAGGTGCTCTTCATCTTCTGTCCTGTCAGCACGTTTTCGTAGTACATGTCGGATTTGTTGGCAAACAACGAGGTGATGAAAAGCACGATGTCTGTCGAGCCACCTCCGTTGGTGGATATGTCGAGGATAAAGTTCTTGACCTCGGGGTCGTTCTGCGCCTTTTCAAGTGCGTCGACGAGGATGACCAACCAGTCGTTGGGATACTGGTCGATGGTGGGTTTGGGGCCTTCACCCTTGTAGAACTTACGCCATCCGGAATCATCGCATAGGAAGGTGCCGAATTGACAATAGGCTGTGTTGCCCACCTTATAGTAGTTCACACCCTCGCCTAACGCTTTGGCACGAGCCTCGTTCAAATGGT
>JAILRU010000002.1 GCA_024697945.1 Bacteroidaceae bacterium | reverse complement strand
TCGTGCATAAATCAAAAAGATTTGAGCTAAAAGGTGAGAGTTTAAGAAAAAAATATTAACTTTGCCACCGATACTGAAGATTACCAACCGAGTGAACGGATATCACCGGAATTGGTGAACGGGTATCACCGGAATACGCATCGAAATCCACTATATTTTATATATTAATAATAGTCAACATTGATTAGTATTAGTAATAAATAGTGAATGCAGTGTGTCTGCAAAACAACTGTTTTACTTGTTTTGTTGTTTTAGCTTGTTATACAGATAGTTAGTCCTTTCTGCAAAGGTGCTATTTTTACTTTTGCAGGAAAAATCCGGACAAATCCGGACGGAAGCGGACGGAAGCGGACATTGGTCTCGGGGATTGTCGTAACTTTGCATTGTCAATCCGGAAATGACACCCAGCTGGACAGATTTATTTCCTCGGCGGAGGAAAATTTTCTCTTCAGCCGAAGAGGAAAAACAAATGAAAAATGAAAAGTGAAAAATTCAAAATTACTAAACGACTAAACCGCCAAACCACCAAACGACTAAACAAAACGAAAATCTTTTACAAATGAATATAAATGACTATAAAAAACAGCGAGAGGCACTTCACAGTGCCCCGCGCCCGAATATGAAAAAATTACTACCCTTTATCATCGCCTCCTTTTGGGAGGGCGTTGCAAAATTACTATTAAATATTGAACTTGCAAAAATATTTCGTGAAAAAATCAGTTTAATTGTTTATATTTTTTGCATTGTGCCCACTTTTTCGTAACTTTGCAGGCGTTTTTGATTATGATACTTGAAATTATTCTGATTATTGTCGGCATCGCTGCCGTGTTGTGGGGTGCTGACCGTTTTACTGACGGCGGATGTGGTTTGGCCCGTCGGCTGAATGTCAGCGAGTTGGTTATCGGTCTGACTATCGTGGCTTTTGGTACGAGTCTGCCGGAGTTTATGGTCAGCTTCATGAGCCTGCTCCGTGGAAGTAGCGACATGAGTGTAGGTAACATCATTGGCAGCAACGTGTTTAACGTTTTTGTCATCATAGGTGCTTCGGCGATTATGCGTACTATGAAGGTGGAGAAGACGCTGCTCAGTCGCGACATTCCCATATGCATCGCAATTTCGCTCCTGCTTTTCGCCTTTGCCACAAGCAGCGGAATGATTGTGCGATGGGAGGGACTTGTTCTCGTTGCCTTCTTCTGCGGCTATCTCTATATGGCCTACAGGGTTGCGATGAATGACAGGAAGTCGGTCCTGCTTCCTTCAGGGGGAGAGGAGAAAGCCGAGGTTCGAGATTCGAAGTTCAATGAAAAGAGCCTGTGGTATTTTGTGATGCTCCTTCTGGTAGGTATGGCGGCGCTGGTGATTGGCGGTCGTGTCCTGGTGGATAATGCAGCAGCCGTGGCCAGGGAGTGGGGCGTGAGCGAGAGTGTCATTGGTATGACGATTCTGGCAGCAGGTACGAGCCTGCCCGAGCTGGCAACGAGTGTTGTGGCAGCGCGTAAGGGCAGCTTAGGTCTGGCTTTCGGCAATGTGGTGGGCAGCAACGTGTTCAACATTGCCTTCGTGATTGGCACCTGCAGCAGCGTGGTTCCAATGCCTGTCACCGAGATAGTTCCCTTGGATTGGTTCATGCTTGTCGGCAGCTGCATACTGGTCTGGATAGTTGCATTCACCCGTCGCGAGCTGCATCGGTGGGAAGGAATCCTGCTCGTTTCCTGTTATTTGTGCTATCTTATTTCGTTGCTGTTAAAGTAACTAAAATTTTGAAATTTATAATTTTGAAATTTGAATTATTTTTCGTATCTTTGTCCCCAAATCATTAATATAAACTAAAAACTAACACACAATGAAAAAGCTTTTATCTGTTATCTGTTGTCTTTTGTTTGCTGTCAGCTCTTGGGCACAAGCAGAGGAACTTGCCGGGAAGATTATCAATCTCGGCGGCAATGTGACTACACTCGAGACAGGACAGTGGTATGTCCTCTTTAATGGCAAAACAGGGTCTTACATCGTCGAAGGGTCTGGCAACACACTTGGACTCTCTACGGCTTCCCCAAACAACACTGATGCGTTGACCAACGCCGGCTATCTCGTGCAACTTGAGGAAACTGGCACGGAAGGCCGGTACTACCTGAAGACGGGTCTGGGCAATTACTATCAAAACGTGAACACGTCTGGGAATAACGGCACCAGTGCCACCGTTCAGACAAAATTCTTCTACACCTTCACACAGCTTGGTTCGACGGAGGGGCATTGGTCGCTGCGTAGCGTTGGCCGTTATTTCCTGCAAAGCAGTAACGGCTCCCTTACCGGAGCATCGAGCACTGGAGAAGAAGGCGGCGACCGCGACTGGGTCTTCCGCAAGGTCACTCTCTCTGATGCGGGTAACTTGACGGGTGCCGCCTATGTTCGTTACATTCTGAGCAGCAAGAACATCGTGCGCATCACCAGCCGCCGCAACTCAGGTGTCCGCCTCTCGGACAACGGTACGAACACGGTAGGTGCCGGCAAGAACGACAACACTCTGGCCCAGGTGTGGCTCCTCTCCAAGTCGGGCAGCGGCTATACCTTGCGCAACGCCAACACAGGCCGCTACCTGAACGACGACGACAACTTCCGCTCTCCCTCTACTTCGGCCAATACCATCTACATCCAGCTTAGCCCGAACAACGGCGCGAACGATGCCTACATCAACCTCTCGGAGAAGGAGGATTTCTCCGGCCTCTCCTGCCTGAACCTAGGCAACGACGGCACTACACTCTACAAGTGGTCCTATCAGGGCGACAGCGGTTGTGACTGGAGCATCGCCCTTGCCGAGAACTACACAATACAGGATGTGGAGGAAAACCTGCTCAAGTTGGGCGGCCTCTCGGAACCTGTGTCGGGAAAGTACTATCGCATCAAGAATACAGGCAAGTCGAACTACATCAACGAGAACATCGGAGCCAACGTCCTCACTTGCGAGGGCAAGGATGCCGAAAAGCTCTCGCAATACTGGACGCTCGTGCAGACCTCCAACGGACGCTGGAACCTGCAGAACTTGTGTACGCAACGATACATCACCCAGCAGAACGGCGCCTTCAGCACGCAGTATCGGACGAACACCTCCAAGGCAAACAGCTTCGCCATCCAACGGACCGACGATGCGACAGCCCTCACCTACTATATTCTTGACAGCGGGAACGTCGGGCTCCATTGTGATGCCAGCAACGTCGTGGTCGGATGGTACAGCAATAACAACAACAGCGTCTGGGGCTTTGAGGAGGTGGAACTGGACGATGACTTCATCGAGGCCGGGCGTGCACAACTGAATGCCTATAGTGACCTCGTGCAGCACCTCAGCTCCTACAAGGCTGCGCTTGCCAACCTCTTCCAGGACAATGCCTGCACAGTTCTCAAGGACGAGATACAGGCACTGAGTGATGAGGCGTTGGCCGAGAATGCCGACTTTGCCATCCTCAGCAACGACATAAAGGCTATGGTGCTCAAGGTGAAGAACAATACTTGGGAGAGTTTCACCGCTGCGAACGGCTATACTCGTGAAGGCTTCGAGAAGTTCTTCCGTGTGCGCGACGACTTCTATGTCTATAGCAACAACCAGAAGATGTCGTGGAACGAATATGCAGGCATGAGCAATGCCTTCGGCAAGCTGTCTGGTCCTACCGGCATCGTCGGAAAGGCTGGCGACATCATTTATATCTATGTGGATGAGGAACCCAATGCCGATTGTACGTTGCAGGCGGAAATCGTGATGGACAGCGACAGTCCGGGCGATCATCCGACAGGCTCTACGACCAACCTCCATGCAGGTCTTAATACCGTACTCATCAGCCAACCCAGCACCCTCTACATCTTCTATCAGCTCAACGATCCGGAGAAGTATCTCGCCAACTATCCTGCTGCCAAGGTTCACATTGAAGGCGGAGAACTGCAAGGCTACTTCGACTATACAAGAGGCATGACCAATCAGGACTGGACGCTCCTCTACGAGAAGATGCTGGACAAGAGTAAGATTGTCAACCTCAAGTGCGACCGTATTGTCTTCTCGATGCTTACCAACCTGGTGAAGAATGCTGTCGGCAGGACAGGAGAGGCGGAAGGACTGATGCGTGTTTGGAACAACTTCATCGAACTCGAGGAAAACCTGATGGGCTTCAAGGAAGACCTGGCAGGCCGTTTCCGCAACATCTGGAACGCCTTCTCCGTCAATCACGGCTACATGTATTCCACCACCTACGGCACCTATTACAGCGACGAGACTATTGCGACAGTCATGAACTACAACACGCTTACTTCGAGTGGCGGTGCCATCTGGGGGCCTTCGCACGAGTTTGGTCACAACCATCAGGCCTGCTTCAATATCGTGGGTGCAACGGAGGTGAGCAACAACCTCTTCTCCAACGTCAACGTCTTCCTGCAAGGCGTATCCACGACGCGTGGCACAAAGGTCACCAAGACGCTTGATGACTTTGCTAAGGGAACAGGATGGTTCGGTATGGACATCTGGGAGCAGACACGCTTCTACTTCCAGCTCTACCTCTACTTCCATGCTCAGGGACATAAGCCCGACTTCTATCCCACGCTCTTCAAGATGCTCCGCAAAGACCCCATCAAGAAGCGTACAGGTCCATACGATTCAACCCTTGCCAATGACGACGGCGTGGTGGGCGGCTATATAACCTATGGAAAGACCGACTACCTGCACATGGCCAAGAAAATGTGCGATGCTGCACAGCTCGACCTGAGCGAACTCTTTGAGGTGAACGGTATGTTCGTTCCATACGAGAAGAAGTACATCGGCGACTACAGCGAATACTGGGTAACCACTACTCAGCAGGACATTGATGAGGCCAAAGCTTATATGGCTCGCTATCCGAAGGCTCCCAGCATCTGCTTCATCGACGACCGCATCAAGCCCTCACCAGCCATCTTCGACAGCCCTCTCGAAGGCAAGCCCAAGGGCCAGAACCGCGTTGACTACGATAGCGGTGAAGCTACCATCGGCTATGCCGATGTGGGACAATGGAGCGACTATGTGGATGAGTACCAGACCGACGGCTACTACTATGGCACAACCACCAGCGGAGGCACTACCACCTATACGATATACGGCACGGGTGCTATCGGTTTCAAGGTTTATGATAACGACGGCAACCTCGTCTATCTCTCCAACAAGAAGAAGTTCAGCTTCCCCTCAAACGTTCAGGCAAAGGTTAAGAACGGCTTCAAGATTGTAGCGTGCGAGGCAAACGGCTACGAGGTGCTCGTTCCTTACGGACCGGCCATGTATCGCGGCGAAATGACTGCCTACTACGAAGGCGACCCCACCCCCCATATCGTTTATTATTATGGAACAGGAACAGCTGGAGTGAGCGAGATGAGTCCGCTTCCAGCCAACTCCATCGCCTACGTCAAGCCGGAACAGACCGAAAAGAAGCTGCCTACGGAAGAGCTGCTGTCAAACGTCAACGTAGTAGGTCCTGACAGCGTTGCGCAGTCCATCATCATCGACGGCGACAAGCCCTTCTATATTCCGACGGAATTTACTGCCACCAGCCTTGCTTTCACCAAGAGCGGCGAAGGCTATCAGGCACTCTGTCTGCCCTTCGATACTTGGACAGGCTTGGGCATTGTTACCGAAGAAGGTAAGGTTGACTCCAATCCGAAGACGTTCAGCGCAGGAAATCCTGTTCTCTTCAAGGACAAGGTGAGCATTACGGAAAGCGGCAGAACAGTTGAACCCGGCACCTTTGGCGTGACGGAGAGCGGATATATCTTCGACGGAACCACGTTTGTCTATGCCGAGAATATCTCTCCCTTCACCTACGTTTGGGAAGACCCCAATGGCATCAAGGGAGTCCAAAGTCCGGAGTCCATAGCTCATAGTTCAAATAGCTTTGGCATCTACAATTTGGCAGGTCAGCGTGTAAGCAAGCCCACCAAGGGTCTCTACATCGTTGGCGGCAGAAAAGTCTTAGTGAAGTAAAAAATATAAATGCAAAAGAAATCATCCCCACAGCCGCGTAAGACGGCTCAACAAAAGACGACGGTCGCCCCTGCCAAGCGCAGGCGGCGGCTGTTGCCTGTCCTGCCCATTTTCTTCCTCTTGACCTGGCTATGGGCAGCATGGTACTACGGCAGCGTCTTCTACATCAGCCGTGAATACAGTTTCTGGGTGGCTGACACCCGTATCATGGAGTTCATCCTGAGCCAGCCTTACGGTATCCTCCGCTATTTGGGGCGATTCATGTTGCAGCTCTATAAGTATCCGTGGCTTGGCGGTCTGCTCATGGCTCTGATGCTCACGGCAGGGAGCTGGCTGACGGGGAAGACCCTTTTAAACTTCCCCTTGAAGGGGAAGAATAAAGACTCCCGCCCTTTTAGGGAGGGATGGGGAGGGTCTTTCCAATACCTGCCTGCTTTGCTCTATATTGCCGTTGTCACCTATCTGGGTCTGGATGTCTTCTTCGAGGCTCGGACAGGCCTGATATTTGGCATTCCTTTCGTCGCATTGGTAGTGCTCTGCATTTGGGCAGTCATCATACGGAGCTTTAGATTAAATTCAAAATACAAAATTCAAAATTCAAATGGGCAAACGGACATAGAGCAGGAAAAGTTGATTCAAGGAAAGAATTATCAATTATCAATTGTCAATTATCAATTGTTAATAGTTGTCCTTGCTTTTGCTGCTATTATCGGCTTCGACATGTGGCAGCGCCCATACGTCCGCGTCATCTGCCGACTGCTCGATATGGAGTACCGGCAGGACTGGGCTGGCATCCAGAAACTGGCACGTGCCAATGCCAAGATGAGCAACCGCCCGATGGCATGTTCATACGCTATCGCCCTCGTGCAGACGGGACAGATAGCAGAACGTCTTTACGACATCCGTCTTGACTATGATTCTCTCCACGTTCACGGGATGGACTGGAAACACAATAATGCGAGTGCCCTCTATGTGGCAGAAGGCAACTATTATGGTGGCTTCATCCAATCGTCGATGCACGCCTGTATGGAGCAGATGGTGATGACGGGACCGACCATACGCCTCCTGAAGCTTCTGGTAAAGTGTTCGCTGATGCGCGAGGAGTGGGAGCTGGCAGAGAAGTATCTGACCGTGTTGCACCGCGTTCCCTTCGAGGGGGCGTTCTGCAAGAAGTACGCAGCTATGGTGCGTCGTTCAGATCTGGTTAATGCAGAACCCGAGATGGCGCTGATACGCCTGACAGAACCCATTCACGACAGCTTCGAGAACCAGTACCAGCAGCCGCTCTTCATGGGCTATAACCTCATGCTCGTTGAGGGACGCAGCCAGAATGCGCTCATTAACAGCCTCTCTGTCTGTCTCTATACCAAGCTCATGCCGCAGTTCGTGGAGCGTCTGGAGCCTCTTATCGGCTCTACTCCGCCCAGCATCATCATGGACGGCATTATGCTGGCAGAGAACAAGAACCCAGGTCTCTCGAAGAATTTTACTGGTCTCAACTTCCGGCAACCGCAGCTACAGAGCTTCCTTGAAAATATGCGGCCGTACATGAAAGACCGTGCAGGATATGCTTACGAACTCTTCCCGCGCTATAAGGGCTACTATCCCTACTACTATTTCTTCGGAAACCTGAAGGCAACCAGAAAGGGATATACCAGTCTGTCGTCAAGCAACTCGGGAGTGAATTGAATATACAAAACCATAAACCCATTCATTTTTCATTTGAAATGAGGCGACACATATTATATATTATATATTCCATATTGTTTATTATCTCTGGTTGCAAACCGAAGGCTGAAGTGCCAGGTCAGTTCACAGAGACAGATGCGGAAGCCCAAATCTATCCTGACTACAAGGACATCATTGTGCCTCCCAACATTGCCCCGCTCAACTTCATTGTGCGCGATTCCCTCGCTACTACGTACGTCGCGCGGCTGCAAGGCGGTGGTCAGGAACTCCTCGCCGCTGCTTCAGAAAACGGCATTGTGAAAATGGACACAACGGAATGGCGAACCCTTCTTACTGCAAACAAGAAGGGTGACATTACCGTCGATATATATGCTGAGCGCCCTGATGGCTGGGTACATTTCAAGCCCTATAAAATCAGCGTTGCAGAGGAGCCGATAGATGCTTTCCTCAGCTACCGACTTATAGAACCCGGCTACGAGCTCTATCGTCAGCTGGGCATCTATCAGCGCAACCTTACGACTTTCGAGGAGGTGCCTGTCTATGAGAACAACCGCGAGTACAGCGACGGCGAAAATCATTGCATTAACTGTCACAACTATCGTATGGGCAGCACCGAAAGTATGGTGTTCCATGTCCGTTCCAATCATGGCGGAACAATCGTCGTGCAGGATGGCAAGGCGCACAAGGTACAGCTCAAGGACAGCACCATCATCACCAGCGGCGTCTATCCCTCATGGCATCCTACCGAGAACCTTGTGGCTTTTTCGACCAACAAGACAGGACAGGCCTTCCACCTCTATTATCCTGAAGCCCTCGAAGTGATGGACGAGCGTAGTGACTTGCTCCTCTACGATGTCACGAAGAATGAGGTGAGCCACATCATCCGCACCTATGACGATTTGGAAACCTTCCCCTGCTGGGCTCCGGACGGACGCACTTTATACTATTGTTCAACGAATATTCGTCACCTTCTCGACCCGACGGTTCATGACAGCCTTACCACCCAACAGCTCCTTCTGAAGTTCGACAGTATTCGTTACAACATGATGTCCATTCCCTTCGAGCCTGATACGCGTAGCTTCGGTCAGCCAAAGTTGGAGGTCAATGCCGCAGCAGAGAATAAGAGCATCTCCGTGCCTCGTGTATCGCCCGACGGACGCTACGTCCTCTATACGAAGGGAGACTATGGTCAGTTTCATATCTGGCACAAATCCAGCGACCTTTGGGTCAAGGACCTTCAGACGGACAGCTGCTATGCTTTGACCGAGGCCAACTCGCCTGATGTGGACAGCTTCCATTCCTGGAGTTCCAACGGACGCTGGTTCGTCTTCAGCAGCCGACGGATGGATGGTAACTACACACGTCCCTTCATTGCTTACTTCGACGAGCAAGGGCGTGCGCACAAGGCTTTTGTCATTCCGCAGGAAGACCCCGAATGGAACATTCTTCTCCTGAAGAGCTATAATGTGCCGGAACTGAGTCGCGATGCCGTCCGTATTTCTATGCAGGACCTCCATCATTGCATCTACGAGACCGAGGGCGAGAATGCAACCTACAAACCCAATCCCACGGCAATTGTCAACCTCGACGCCACCACGGGAGCCTCACAAAAAGTGGACGGTACTTCAGGAGCAAGTCCAAAGAAACCATAACTATGTTGCGTCGAATCCTTTTCCCCGTTCTCTGTTCCCTAATCTCTATCCCTCTCTGGGCAGAGCGAGTACGTATCTATACCACGACTGCTGATGGCAAGAAGCAGTTGGAGTGCACGACGACCAAAAGTGCCCGCACGAAGTGTTCTCGGCACATCACCCTCACGCCCACAACGGCTTATCAGGAGATAGACGGATTCGGCTATGCCATAACCTACAGCGCTTGCTACAACCTCATGCAAATGACGCCTGCCGACCGTCGTGCTTTCCTAAAGCGTACTTATTCTCGCACGAAGGGCTATGGTGTTAGTTATGCTCGTATCAGTATTGGTTGCTCAGACTTCTCCAGCACAGAGTACTCGCTTTGCGACAGCCCAGGACTCGAGAACTTCCGCCTCCATTCTGACGAGACACAGTATGTCATCCCCATCCTCAAGGAAATACTTGCCATCAATCCCGACCTGAAGATTATGGCGGCACCGTGGACTTGTCCCAAGTGGATGAAGATTAAGAGCCTCTCCGACCGTGTAGGCTACGACTCCTGGACGAGTGGTACGCTCAATCCCGACCACTACCAGACATACGCTGACTACTTTGTCCGCTTCGTGCAGGCTTTTGCTGCAGAGGGAATCCCCATCTATGCTGTCACGCCTCAGAACGAGCCCCTCAACCGAGGGAACTGTGCCAGCCTCTATATGCCATGGGCAGAGGAAGCAGCTTTTGTCAACAAGCTCGCTCCGGCTTTTGCACGTTCCGGCATTAAGACCAAAATCTATTGTTTTGACCACAATTATAACTATGATAACATTTCCGACCAGCAGGACTATCCCATTAATTTCTTCAATGCGCTTGACCCTAATATGGAAGGTCGCGAGTTGGTGGTAGGTTCTGCTTGGCACGACTACGGAGGCAACGTTACCGAGCTGGACGACATCAACCAGAAGGCTCCCGACAAAGAGATAATCTTCACCGAGACCAGTATCGGCACTTGGAATGACGGGCACAATCTTTCAAAACGCCTGCTTGCCGATATGAAGAACCTTGTCTATAATACGGTGACGCGCAAGAGCAAAGCCGTGATGGTGTGGAACTTCATGCTCGACCTGAATCGCGGTCCCAATCTCGACGGCGGTTGTCAGACCTGCTACGGAGCGGTGGATATCGACCAGAATGACTACCGCACAATCTCCTACAACTCCCATTACTTTGTTATGGCGCACGCCAGTCTTGCTGCCCAGCCAGGAGCAAGGCGCATAGCCTCCAGTATTGCTGACGGTACATCGGATATCAGCCACGTGGCATTCCAGAATCCCGACGGCAGCTACGGCGTAGTCGTGTTCAATCAGGAAGATTCTACCACTCAGGTCTCGATGGGCGTTACATCTTCGGCTGTTGCCCGTTTCGACCTACCAGCCAGGAGCATCGTTACAGTCGTGCTTGGCGGCAAGTAGGAGAGACCTTTATTGCTCGCTGTTGCCGAATTCGCGCAACAAGCGTTCCTTTTCTGTACGTGTGATGGGAATGATAGTGCCGTGACGCGGAGTGAACTTGCCCTTCGTCTCGGTGTCCTGCACGAACTGGAAGGTCTTCAGGTCTTCCGAGCGGCAGAACTGATAATGTTTGTTACCATAGCAGTCGTACATAATGATCCAGCTTTTTCCGTCGATAGCTTTGCACACACCTACGCCTTCTACAGCTTCCTTCGTCTGCTCCACGTTGCCCTCCAGCATTTCCCACTTGTCGGTCAATTGCTTGGCTACGGCCTGGTAGATGCCGCGTCCTGACTCCTGCTTGTAGAAGAGGTGATAGAGTAGGTCGGCCTCGTTAAAGACAATGTCACCATCGATGGTAGCATTGCCAGCGTCGAAGAGCCATTTCGGTTCACCCTCTAAGTCCGTGAAGTCCTTGTTGGCATACTGATAGTAGATTTTGTCGTACGAGTCGGAATCGCTGGTACGCAGGGAATAAAAGACCATATATTTGCCGGCCTTGCGGTCGTAGATGGTCTCAGGAGCCCAGACGCGAATGACGTTCTTCCAGGTCTTCGTGTAGCGGGTAGGGAAGTTGACGGTGGAGTGCTGCCAATGAATCAGGTCGGTCGATTTCAGCAACACCATACCGCGGTTGCTCGCCCAACCTAACGAAGAACGCATATCGGTGCAGACCATATAGAAGGTCTTGCCATCTTCACAGCGCAGAATGTGCGGGTCGCGGACGCATTGTGTCAGGGCGATTGTGTCGCTCTCAATGACGGGCCGTCCCTGGTTCAACGGTGTGTAGTTGTAGCCGTCGTCGCTCAGAGCATAGCAAACTTGTTCGTCCTCGGGAGCGTTACTGTTGAAATACGTGAAGAGGTAGGCCACCATCTCTTCGGAACCTTTTGTCTTGTTGACAGCAGTTTTCTTTCTGCCTGCCGTCATTGTGACTGTCAGCGACAGGAATGCCGCCAGAATCATTAATTGCTTTGTTCTCATATTTATCATGATATATTTCTGTTTTGATGAACAAGGTATTTCTCAAACTCCGTTATTTTTGGAAAGGGTCCCCGGCGGGATCACAACTCACTACCCAGCGGAAAGCATTTACAAAGAGGAGGTTCTGAGTGGCGTCGATGAACTCTTCGTCGCCGTGTCCCATATTCAGATAGACCATTCTGTATTTCGTATTCGTCCAAACGATAGGAAAGTCGCCCCACTTTACCACATCCTTGAGTCCAAATGGGTACATCTTGGGCGAGATGGAGAGGAGGACATCCACCTCTGGATTCATTCTTGGACTTGGTTGCCATTGGTAGAATTCGCTGGCAGGTACCACAAAGGACTGCGGAAGACTGCAGGTTACGGGATGATTCTGAGTGACACATTCCACCAGTGCTGGCTGTGGCGGCCAGTTGTTGCAGTAGAACATACCGCACCCGAGGAACTCGTTGAACCAAGGCCAATGCGTATTCCTGTCGTTGTAGGCCGAGGCGTGAAATCCTATCCATCCGCCCCCATTCTCCATATACTTCTGGAAAGCTTCTCGCTGCGCCTTACCGCCTGGCGCTGCATTCAGGCTGATGATGATGCTGTAGTCCTTGAGCTTCTCGTATGGATAGTCGGCCAGAGAAGTGGTGACATCCATAATCCAGCCTTCGCCATAGGTGAGTTTGTGGAAGAAGTTGATGGCTTGTTTGTCGAACTGCACATGAGCCTCCTCAGCGTTCGGTTCGTAGTGTAGCAAGGCACGGAAGCGAGGCTCGCGGGCATAATTGGCAGCGTATTCTTTACCGTTCGCTCCCTCCTCGTCGTATAGCGTCCAATGGAGAGCATTCTCAAGCATCTGTATGAAAGCTGGGTTCTTGAACAACGACTTGCTATGTCCGAATTGAAAATACACGTTGCGTGCCTTTTTCTTTGGATTGGTCCAAATTACAGGGTGGTCTCCCATCTTGACATTCGTCTCAATGGAGTAGCTATCCTCGTTTACGTTAGCCAGAACATGAACATTGGGCCGTGGGTTAGACTCGTAGGTGTACCATTCGTCTTCAGCTACGACAAAAGAGCCAGGCACGTCTTTCATGACAGGATGTAGTTTGTCCTCCACCTGTACCGTCCCTTCGCATGTCTCGGCAATGTAGTTTTTGTAGCGTATCTTCCCAAGGAAGTCTGAGAACCAAGCCCACATGCCGTAGCCGTCAAACTCACCCAGAAGACTGGCATGATGGAATCCGATGTAGCCGCCCACGCCTTGGTCAATATAGTGCAGCATATCCTTTTGTGCAGCTTCGCTCCAAGCGTATGGCGGATAGTTCAGCTGCAGCACCAACTGATATTTCAGCAGTTCGTCTTTGGGAATCTCACGTGCTGAGTTCAGTATGGTCAACTCTATGTTAAAGCGTCCCTCCTGGTTCTCAAGCCATTGTAATCCGGCTTTCGTGAATCCTTCGTGCAATCCTCCACGCTCAGCCAATACCAGCACTCTGCGGGATGTGGCATCCTTCATGCCATAAGACATTGCAGAGAAGCACATCATGGCCACCAACAGTAAATAAATCTTGGGATGTCTCATCTTAAATTTCGTCGTAGATGCTGTTTATTACAGCGATAGCCTTTTCCTTTGTGAAGTTCTCGACGATGCGTTTTCTTGCTGCCTCAGCATAGCAGTTTCGCAGGCTGTTGTCAGCAATCAGAGTATCAATGGCTTCAGCCAGAGCCTTGATGTCGTTCAACTGCACAACGATGCCCGTTTCCTTGTCAACAGACACCCAGTTAACACCAGAGCCTTCGATAGTATAGCTGACAGGTGCACATCGGCAATACATAGCCTCTGCCAATGCAATGCCGAAAGCCTCAGCCTTGGTGTTCGAGGGGAAGGCAAAGATGTCAGCTGCGTGCAGGTAATGGCGCAAGGTGTCGTCCAGCAGTCGCCCGAGGAACTTCACACGACCCGAGCAGGGGATGGCTTTCAGTTCTTTGTCAATAGGTCCCTTCCCTCCAATCAGAATGACGCAGTCGCCCTGAATGTAAGCATCAGCTTTTATCAGATTGTCCAGTCCCTTGTAAGGGATGTGGCGCCCGCAGGTGAAGACAATCTTCTTGTCCTTGTATTGCTCGCGTATCTCGCGAATCTTCTCCTCATCGCCATCCTGAAGGTCAAAACGTTCGGTGATGAGCCCGTTCTGTGCGACGCGTACTTTCCCTATGAACCGTTGCAGGGGTTTGGAGTTGGGGATGTAGTTAGGCGAAGTGGAGATGATGATGTCGGCCCTTTTCAAGATAGCAGTTTCGAATGGCTTGACGAGATGGTATATCAGACCTTTTGCCAAGATGTCCGAATGCCAGTGCAGCACCAGTTTTGTCTCCCGACTGATGCATGAGCAGACAAGCGGATAAACGAAGGGATTGGGGCAGTGCACATGCACCACGTCAGGACGTTCCTGCTGCACTAACTGGCGTAATATCGTGCGATATGAGAAGGCCACGTCCTGACTCATGAACGAGAATTTCACTGGTACGCGATAGACTTTCACGCCGTGTATGTCCTCTTCGCTGTATATTCCGTCAGTGGCAAAGCAAATAACGACATTGCGGTATGCTGTCATTCCCTCTGCCAGATACATGGCGACTGTCTCGATGCCGCCCAAATCCGGGTAGTAGTATTTGGATATGTGTAGTATTGTTTTCATCACAATAACTTAATTAATTGTCTCAGTATTGTCAGGCGATAATTTATCTTGAACCATAGTCCGTATTTGCTTTCTCCGCCCGCAGTAGTCATACTCGTCCCATGCTTGCGATACATGAGAAGCGGCTCCCTGACCAAAGTGAAGCGGAACTTGGAGCCGGCAACCATGCCAAGCCACAGGTCGTGTCCGACTTTAGTCTTGGGGAAGGGTAGAGCCCTCTCTACAACGCTCCGGCGCATAGCCATGCAGCAGCCCAGCATGGTGCATTTCACAACATTGCGCCAGACATTGGTCGTGACCTTTACAATGTCGAAATAAGACGGAGCAAGTTGTTTAAGTTCAGTATCAGCTATAATGCAATCATGCATTGCCATATCAGCAGTTTCCAGAACATGGAGCATCTTATTGACTTTCCCAGGCAACCATACGTCGTCCTGGTCTGCAAGGAAGATGATATCGCCTTTTGCGTGCATCAGTGCATTTTCGAAGTTGTGTGTAGGTTTGTCAAGCGGGAATGTAGTCTTTATGCTTGTAGGGTCATGATGGACTACGCGAATCCTTTTGTCATGATATGATGACTCTATCAGTTCTAGAGTTCCGTCCGTAGAACAATCGTCAGAGATGACAATTTCATCGTCTTTGCCCATCTGTGCCAAGATGCTGTCAAGCTGTTGGCGTAGATATTTCTCTCCGTTGTATGTTGCTATGCAGACAGATATCATCTATTTACCATTTTTCGTTCAACAGTCTTCTCTTTGCTCTTTGCAGAATGCCCCAGCAGTAGGGGAGAAAGCCCACTGCTTTGCATACTAATTTCCTACGCACCTTCAGGAAGTCGTAATCCTTGCTGCTTGAACTCAGCCCGTCATTGTCGTTGAAGGTGCAGATGGTCTCTCTGATATAAGTAAACTTAATGCTGTCGATTAGCAGACGAAGGTTGTAGTCCCAGTCGGCAACGCTCCTATATTTCTCGTTGTACATGTATCTGCCATAGACAGACTTCGGGTAGAAGATGCTCTGATGACAGATGTTACGATGTCCCCATGTCCATCTCGAGAAGGCTCCGTTATAAAGCCTTTGGCGTGTTTTGAGCATAACATCACCATACACAACATCATTACTGCCTGTTAGCTTGCCGGCTACTTTCTTCAGTACGTCCTTATCATAGAAAATGTCATCGGCTCCCAAGAATATCAGGTAGTCGCCGCTTGCCATTTTCAGTCCCTTGTTCATAGCATTGTAGATGCCGGAATCCTTTTCGGAGATGAATGTCAGTCTCTTGTCGGTGATGCTTTGAAGAATCTCGACCGTACCATCCTCACTCTTGCTGTCAACGACGATATACTCCAATTCCTGATATGTCTGACCCAGGACGGAGTCTATCGTCTCTCTGATGGTTGTAGAGGCGTTGTAGCAGACTGTTATGATGGTGAATTTAATCATTTACCATTTACCTTTTCAATTTTTCAATTTTCACTTTTCACTTTTTCAATATGTTTCTTCCAAAAGCTTTCGTACTCCCATTTCTCGAAGGCGTGACAGCCAAAAGGCAATTGGCGTCCAATCCTGTTATAGAGGTATTCAGGATTTACCTCCATAGAGAAGTGTGCCGCTTCGAGTTCATCAGGCACTCGGCAGGTCAGTCCCCATGCATTATGTGCCCAGAAGGAAAGAATGGCATCTTCCTCGCAACCTGTTTTTCGGAACTGAGCTATGGTGTTGCGGAAACCAAACACCTTGGCGATGAACAGAGGCAGCAATCCGATACGCTTCAACAGACTCTTCTTGTAGTCTTCGTTATAGAGGAAACCATACCAGTATATTTTGGCAAGTATGCCTGGTTTGAGGAATATCTTGTGTTGGTCAGCCCTGATGATGTTCAGGCAATGGGCGATTCTTCTAAGGCTGAAACCACCGTTGCCCACGCCATAGAAGATACGTGTGAATTTCTGCTTGTTATAGGGGAAGTATATAGGTGCCCCGATGTAGTCATAGCCTTGGCTGCACCAGTAATCCAGTTCATCGCGAAAGACCCATGCATCGGTTTGGCAAATAAGCATGTACTCGTAGTCCTTGAACCGCAGGTAGAACTCCTCCGAGAAGCAGAGGTCGCTATAGTGTGCTGTCGAATCAAAGTATCCCTTGTCGAAGTATTCTGTGCGTAGTATGTTCTGCTCGCTTCGGGCAATCTTCTCGTATTCGTCCATCATACAGCCTCCGTGGGTGACAAACACAATATCATGCCTGCCCAGGACGTGATACGTCTGGCGGATGGAAGCACATTCCGTTCCCGTGGGAGTGCCCTTATATACAGGTATGACTACGACGCAACTCATTGTTTACTTGTCTTTCAGAATTAAGATGTCACCAGCGGAAAGCGTGTAGTACGACTTCACCCCCTCTGTCTTCAGATTTTTTCGAACCCGTTTGGCATAGTCGCTGGGGCGGAGGTTGACGGTCACCTCTTTGTCCGAGCTTTTGTTCACGAAACAGGTATAGCGATTGTCTCCCTTCTTGATATGCGAGACGACAACTTCGCCATTCATGCATTTGCGGTGTTCAATGCTTGTCACCTTGCTTTGCCAAAAGATGCTTGCCACAGGCTTCAGCTCGGCATTCATTTTCTTAACCAGGTCGTAGGTCTTGCTCTTCTTCCCGTTGCGCAGCAGTGGCCCGTCATGGAAGTCGTACTGGTTGTACGGGGCTGGTGTGGAGTAGGCGAAGTATTGTATTCCCTGTGCGCCGTATGCCAGGTTGATGTAGCATTGCAGTCGCAGATGAGCGAGCGTAGGCATTGGATATATGTGGTGTGGGACACACATGATGTATGCCCAGAACGGGCGGCCTGTCCGAAGGCTCTCTTTGCGAATGTCCTCCAGGATGGGATACCACTTGTCACCCCTTACCACCTTGCCCTGCACGGGATAGAAATCGTATGAGATTTGTGGCTGTTTGATAGTGCTGAAGGCTTGTAGGTAATCGGAATATTTCTCTACGCCAATGTTCTGAAGCACTTGTTTACCAGAGTTGGGTAAGAGATTAATGTAGCACTTGGCATCTTTGTCGTAGCGTGCAATCCGTTGTTGTATCTCTTGGAGTTCTTCCTTCCTTTTCATCGTGGGTTCGTCTGCCAGATAATACTGCCACATGGAAGGGTGGTCTTTGATGGTAGGAACGATATCCTGAGGACGCCTCATTATCGGGTGACTGAAAATAATCAGTTTAATATCGTGCGGCTGTGCTACTTCCAGAACATTCTTGACATCTTCGTTTGTCTTGCATCGGCAGAGGCAGGCATTGAACCCCGCCTTGTGGATGTCGCGAAAACGTACTGCATCATAAAGCTCTGTGTGCATTATGTCGGCAATAATGGGGAAACTCTTAGGTCCATCGCCCCAACATTGCAGGGACATTACTGTAAGGATGATAGTCAGCAGATATTTCATAGTCAGTAGAATCGTTTTATTTGAAGTACATGTGGTCGAACATCTGTATGAGATAATAACCTAAAGAGAACACGGTAATGCCGATTCTGGCTATGTATCGCGGTTTGATGCAATACAGGCAGCATGTAAAGGCCAAAGCGTTGAACATGCCGAACAGGTCGTGCAGGCGTCCTCCAAGTACGGGAATTTCGGAGAACAGCGTAATGAAAGCCATCTCAATGACCAGAATCTTGATAAGAATGGGAGCATAAATGCAATGCTTCTCGATGGTGTCGTAGAAGAAGATGAATACATAGAGCAATGCGAATTCTGCCAAGAACGTCAATTGCTTGTAGGGAACATACATGTCCCAATCACCAGATTCGCTCATTTCCTTGTACAAATCCATTTTGCCTTCGATGACAGAACTTGGCAGCAGTGATATGGCGCCCAGTTTTAAGAAATATAGAATCAAACAAACGGGGACAGTTACGCCTAAGAAGATTTTCCAATATTTGGTGACTCGCATATTACCAATCAGCAGGACAGGCAGGAAGGCCAGACTCGAATAATGGAATAGTGTGGCGACAATCATCAATCCTGTAGCTATGAGATATTGTCTCTTGGCCAATGGAACCAACGCCCACAACAGGAATGCCGTGGCCACCCCACAACGTATCTGAACCACATCGTGCATGGGGAAGTAGATGCCTATATAGACTATCATTGCCGTAAAAACATGTGGCGTACACTTCCACAGCGCTGAAAGTTTCAGGGGGATGGACAGAACCGAATAAATAAAGAACATCACTACAACTTCACCTCCCATTGCCAAGACCAGCCGACTCAACCAAATGTAGGTTGGTTCTGTGGCCAACTCAATCAGCTCATCATCATTGTAGTAGAAGTAGTATTCATAGGTCGTGGCATCTGCAGTAGTCATGGGCTTGAATGTCGCAAGGGATATCATGGCAATGCCCAGACCCACCAGAATCAAAACCTTTTGCCACGACGGCATATAGTCCTCTAAGAAAGAAAGGACTACTACAAATGCAAATATGGACAGAATCAGTATGTTCATCAACCGCGGTTAAGCTTCTTGTTCTGCGCGATGATATAAACAGTACAGAAGAAACAAGCCAGGAACATCAATGCCAATGTGATAAACACGCGCTTGGGACCTGCCGGCTTCTGGGGGACAGAGGAACCTTGCAACACTGTAATCACGGGAGTGGCTTCCTGTAGCTTTGCCTTGGCACCCTCAAGCTTTTGAGTGATGCTTGAGAAAGTTTGATATTTCAAGGTCTTGTCATTGGACAGCGCTTCCAAACGTGCCTTTGCCGTTTCGTTGACAATATCCCAATTGGCATCCACTGCAGCGACATAGTGTTCATTACTTTCCTCATAATCGGCCTTGGTCTGATTGTAGATGCGTTGTGCATACTCCAAGTCATTGCGAGCCTTCTTTGTGCGGTAGTCCAGAATGAAGTCCTGCAGCCTGCTGCTGACGGTGTCTGCTATCAGGGCACAAACCAATTGGTCCTGATCCTTTACCGTAACAGAAATTACGCCAGTCTTCTTGTCGTAGTCGCATTGTATCTTGTCGGTGATAGCACCTGCAATATTGTGTTGGTCCTCTGTCAGCATGAAGGCGGGAGAGAAGGTTTTTCCCTTCATTCCCGTGATTCCTGTTTCCGGTTTCTTCGTTTTCAGCAACTTCGTTACCTTGCCAATAAGACTCATGTACCACGAATTCTCATTATGATTCAGCAGATAGTCATAATATGTTGTGGTCAGTTCACCGTCCAGAGTGGTGATTTCGACGGGGAACATGGAAACGATAAAATCGTTAGAGGTCATCAGGTCAGGATAAAGTCTTGGGGAGATGGCATCGTCTGTGGTCTCCATTTCGCCCAAGCCAAACGAACTCATCAAGGAGTTCAGGCTGTTGTTGTTGGTGGTGGCTTCGGGCGCCAGCATAACCTTGCATGTGTAATAGCGGGGTATTGTAAACACAAATATAAGAGAGAATACGATGACGCCTGCCATACTCCATGCATATAGTTTCCATCTCTTTAGTAGTTGTGGAACTATAATTGTCAAGTCCAGTATGTTTTCTTTCTTTTCTTCCATGCTTCTTAACTGTGAACTCTAAACTTTAAACTCTAAACTACGAACTCACCTATCGTCTCAACGCCGCAATGATAATGGCACCAATGGTAGAGAGCGTGCTGACACCTGCCAAGATCATAGGTGTCTTTTGGGAGTCATACGGCTTATCGGGCTTGGACGGTATCACTATCTCGCAACCAGGCTTTACACGACCTTTATACAAGCGACTCACCTGACCGTTGGCATAGATGATGAATGCCTTGCTGCGGTGACCTTTGGCACTGATACCGCCAGCCTGATTGATATAGTATGTGGCAGACTTATCCTCGATATATGGGACGGTGTTTGGATATAACACCTCACCGCTGATGCGGACTGTGTTGTTGCGTTGCGGAATTTCTATACGGTCACCATTTCGCAGAAGGACGTCCTTGTCGCAACCTGGGTTTGACATCGCCTTGGGTAAGTCAATTCCGACAAGATACCTGTCCTTGATGGCAATCTTGTTTATATCTACCGTGTCAGCACTATGGGCAATCTCTAAGAGTTGCTTTGCCCGCTCTCGCTCATTTTGATTCAAAGAGCGGATGAAACGTGCTCCTTCGGCAAACCCAGCTTCGGTCAATCCTCCAGCTCGCTTTATCAGGTCACTCAGACGTTCGTCCCTGCTTTTGAGGGTATAATTGCCTGGATATTTGACTTCGCCGCTAATCTGCACAATGGCAACATCGGCATATTCAGGATTGCGCTTGACGGTGATTACGTCAAAAGGTTTGAGTTGGAAACCCTGACCGTCTTTCACCAGCAGTCCGCTCTCTATGTCAAAGGTGTAAATTTCCGCCTTCTTACTGTATGTGGTATCTCGCTCGTCTGTGTATTGCAGACGGCGTGCCACTTCGACATTGCTCAGCAAGGCCTCTTCTCTCAGACCTCCCGCAGCAACAATAGCGTCTTCCAAGGTCATGCCTTCAACGTATTGATAGGTGCCAGGTCTAACGATAGGACCATAGATGAAATATTTGCGTGCCTTAATGATTTCCTCATCTGATGCCACAGCCATAGAGTCTTCGTTTTCCAGAATGACGTCTGGGGAATTGCCTGAGAGGATGCCTGCCAGGTCAATACTCATAGACTTACGGGTACGGTTCTCATTCAGGCGGAACAGCACGGCTCGATTGGTGAATGCATCTTCCTTGACTCCACCGGCTTTCGCAATCAAGGTGCGTACGCTGTTGCACTCATTCGAGATTTCATAGTGTCCGGGATAGAATACGGAACCTGTGATTTGAACCATGTTCTGATATCTGCCAATGATATTCTTGACACCGACGACGTCACCATCCTGAATGGGGAAAGAGGCAAAATCCCATTCCTCTACCGTATGAACAGTGAGTCCGTCATTGGTCTTACGCTCAACGGTGACGGTGTTTTTGTTGGCTTCACTCTTATATCCACCTGCGTAAGTTAGCAGGGATTGTACCGTCTCTCCTTCTTTCATCTCATAGTACATGGGACGTTTGACGGCACCTCGAACATAAACGAGGGCATCATACGCGCCAACAATAATAGCATCGTTGTCCTGCAACATGATGTTTCCCGTCAGCTTGCCGTTAATAATGTAATCATATACGTCAATCTTGGAAACTATTCTGCCGTTGCGACTCACCTTGATGTTGCGCAAAGTACCTATGTCGGTAACGCCGCCAGCCAGATACAGGGCATTGAATACCGTAGAGAATGCAGACAGCGTGTAAGTGCCAGGGTTGATGACCTCACCCAATACGTTTACGACAACAGTACGCGTCTGACCCACTGTCAGCTTGATGCTGGACCCTTGGTAGTGCTGCCCCATCTTGCTGCTAACCTTTGCCTGGGCTTGGTCGATAGTCAGGCCGGATACATGAACCGGACCTATCTTCTCAACGATGATGGTTCCTTCCGGGGAAACAGCGTATTTCTTGCTGCTTTGCGACGTACCATAGATATCAATCAACACCTCATCTCCTGGACCGAGAACGTAGCTGGCAGGGGTTGCGATATTCATGTTTGGCTCGAAGGACAACTTGTCGCTTTGAAATATATCATGGCCGAAAATCTGCATACCGTTCATTGCTGTATTATGAACGATTGGAGCAACATCCGATTCAGTAGATCTATTTTGTGACTCGCCATTTGTCTGTCGTATGCGGTCTCCGACACCAGCTGGTGCACTGGCATCCGCTATGGTGAGGCCGCCTGACCCTTGCATTGATTCGTATTGTGCCTTTAAGCGAAGCAGCTGCTCTTTTGTCACTCCTTTTTTCTGAAGTTCCAAGAGGATGGCCGTTGGACTCTTGCCTGCTTCGTGTTGCTCTTTGGCATACATAACCACATCCTCGTCGCTCATCTGTGCCGATGCCTGACCTACTGCAAACAGAGCAAGCATCAGTGCAAATAAAAATCTTTTCATGTATAGTAGCGTTTTGTTATTTCAATGTTCAATACTGCCCTTTAGGGCAAAAAGCGTTGCAAAGGTACAAAGAAAAGTTGAAAAGTTAAAAAGTTTAAGAGTATAAAGGTCTTGAATTCATGTTTTTTTTCACTTTTCCCTATGTTTTTGAATTTTGAATTTTGAATTTTGAATTATCTGTCGTACCTTTGCACCCAAATCGACGATACACGTCACTTCGGGGCTGACTGGATTTGACAGCAGGATGAGGTGTTGTGTAAGCACGCAGAGAGTTGGTAGGCGCTCTCTATAATCTCTGATTACCAAAAATTTAATTGGCGAAAACTCTTACGCTCTCGCTGCCTAACCGAAGTACAGTAGGTTACTGGCCTAATCTTGGCACCAGGTGCTGAGACGAGACATCGCTCAGAAGCTGTTGTTCCGAAGCGTCTGATTCAGCGGTGCAGGAAAATCGGGAATAGTCCTTGGAGACGTCTCTATCCTTGGATGAAACTCTTAGAGAATAAGGCATTGGTTGGTGGTCCAGGTCTTGCCCGTGCACGAAAACGAAGTCTGGAATAAGCGTGTAGAAAGCACAGGACGTCCCTGTTTGGACGAGGGTTCAATCCCCTCCAGCTCCACTTCATTTCGCCCTCCGGGAATTAAACCCTTGTGAGGGTTCTTGCGCTCCAGTAGGTGCTCAGGCGGCAAAGCCGGGACAATCACCCTCCAGCTCCACCTATAATTTTTTTGCGAAATCAATGTCACAATGTCATACTTACTGAATATCAATGAGTTGTAGTGTGACATTGTGACATTAAATTGCGAAAATCGCCCAAAAATCAACGAATTTTGACCAAATATTCGGTGCCGACGCGGGTGTGGCGGGATACGATGTCTGGGAGATTGGACAGGAAACGCCCGAAGTTCCGGACATTGTCGCCGCGAACGGCTGAGCCGGCATAGCGCTTGATGTGATAGAGGATGGCAGTTGCCGTCATCCACTGCCCTTCGTCTGGATTGGTTGTCAGCCTGAAGCATTCGTGGAAGAATGCCTCTTCGGGTGTGCGCAGCTGGAACTGTCGGTTGCTCTCCATCACGAGTTGGGTCTGCTCTGCATCGAGCCAGTACCGCTCTCCCTTGTCAATCAGCGCCATTGCTTGGGCATAGAGCTGTTTATGGTTGATGCGGCGCTTCACATCGATGGGTCCCGTCAACTCGATGCCGATGAACCGGCGGTTTCCTGTCGGGTCTGCCAGCAGGTCGGTCACGTTGGCAGTACCAATGAACGATGCCAGTCGCGGGAAGTCCTCAACATGCTTGCCGTAGGGACGCTTCACTTTGACGGAAGCCAGTTGGATCAGGTTCTTCAGGAACCCTTCCTGCACCTTGGGAGATATCTGGTTGAACTCGTCGAGGTTGATGAGCAGGAACTGGCTCATGGCCTGCAGTACGGCCTTCTTCTCCGAAAGCACCAGGTTGTCGCAGTAGCCCCATTGCAGCTCCGATGGTAGCAGTGACTTGCAGAATGTGGATTTGTTGTAGCCCTGCTTCGAGATGAGCAGCGGTGCCATTGCATTGCCGTAGCGGAGATCGCGCCCCAGCCACTGCACCACCATGCCCAGGAACCACGTGCGGAACCACATGGGCCAGTTCTCGTTGTTGGTGGGAACGGTGGCAGCCAATGCACCGATATGGTCGCGCCCGTCCCATTTGTCAGTCAAGTCATACAGGTATTCCGAGACGGGGTCGTATTTGCGAATCATGTTCGACTTGATGTAGCGGTTCACATCCTTGTCCCAGATGTTGATTCCTGCCAGCCGTGCCTCCATCGCCATTGTGTTCTGCGCATGTTCGTCAACAGGTTGCCAGAGATAGTAGGGCTTGGCTTTCGAGCGGTATTCCACGTAGCCCATTACCTTGTTCATGCGGAAGGCGTAATTGTGCTCCAGCAGTTCAATGAGCTGTCGTGTTTCCCTGCCTATCGTGCTGTCGTTGGCTCCGGCCTGCGTGTCATTGGAGGCGGGAACCGGCTGGTGAAGGGTGCCGACGGGCAGTTCGTCTGATACTTTCAGGCTTGCGGCGTTGTCATTGTAGTACGGTTGCCCGTCGCAGGTCATGCGGAAGCCTGCCAGCAGCACGTTCTCATGCTCCTGACGCAGGGCGGGACCCACGGTCAGCATGTTTGCCGTGCCGGCATACCTTGCGATTGTTTCGTAAAGCTGGCTCGCAAGAGGGTAGGCCTGGGTGCAGAGGCGTACGGCCTCGTCTTCGATATGGGGGAGCGTCCCGTCTTGTCGGCTGATGCGCACCACCACTTTGACCGTCCGTCCGCTACTGCCGCATACGGCCAGTACCGTCATGGGCAGCATGGCAGCCAGCCGCTTCACGTTCTCGGCCTCATCCTGATTGCTCACTGTACCGATGGTCAGTGTCAGCAGTCCGTTGAATCTCTTCATTGTCAGGTTGCCGTCCTTGTCGGCCTTCAGCTCTGCAGAAGGACAGACTACGGGCAATCTGTGCATGCGGTTGAATGGTGAAAACTGATAGTTCCAGTGGCAGTATTCGCGCAGCGACTCCACGTTCTCCAAATAGTTCTCGCCTTTAATAATCTCTATCGTTTCGCCTATGGAGAGCCACTTCAGGTATCTTTTGTTCTTCTTGTCTGTACGTATAAAGGTTGTTTTCATAATTGTCTTAGGGTTGATTAAGGTTAGTATGTATGGTTGAATGTCTTAGTCCGTTCCGGCTAATTATTCCCAAGGAGGGAATCTTTTGTTCCCAGTGTGGGAATATTTCATTCCCAACGTGGGAATAAAAATTAGACCTATGTGAGGAAATCGTACTGCGTCACGTAATGGTCAAAGCTAAGTCCCTCTGTGCTGCAGAACTGTGCAATGAAGTCGAGGATTTCCTGTTGTCTGGCAGGCGAGAGCAGTTTCTCGCCATGATGCACACGGTAGTACGCGCTCACACCGCTACCCATGAAATGGCGCAGCGCTTTGCGGACCTCGGAGACCCTGTTATGGGGCAGGTTCCTGTAGAGCCCGTTGAATCCCCAGGCGAACTGTACCTTCTCAATCTTGGCAAAATGCGGACAATTGCCATCCTTCCATGCCGAAGGATAGATGGCATTGCCCATCGTCCTGTCGGCAGGAGCCAGCTGTCCAATGTGATAGTGCATGCATTTTTCGCGCAGTGCGCAGTCGTGGTTGAAACATAGCGCATACCCCCAAGGAGCATCGCTGAAAGAAAGTGTTTTTTCGTTCATAAGTATTAAATTTAAATGGTTGAACAATCTCGATGCAAAGATACAACTTTTTTCGCAATTTTCAATGAAAAACGCCAAAAAATTGTGTAAAATAATGTGAAATAACGTTAAATTAGTGTTAAATTCAGCACCTTAATGTCACAATGTCACACTATAATTCACTATGAATCAATAAGTATGACATTGTGACATTAAAATTGCAAAAAAACTTTATGTAGAGACAGTTGTCCAAAGACGGCTTTTTCACGTTGCAAAGACGGCTATTTCGCGTTGTAAACATGGCTTTTGCACATTGTAAAAACGGCTTTTGCAGTCCGCAAGAATAGTCTTTGCAAGCTGCAAATGCCCTTCTTTTTTTGTGGAACTCTTAAAGTGCTAATCTGCAAAAAAACTGCTGTAGATTTGTTTCATTCAAGAAAACAAACTATCTTTGCACCCAGAATAAAGACAAATTAGGGAGAGACATACAAAAAGACCACACAATGAGAAGAGTCCTTTATCTATTATTGTTTTTCCTGTGCAGTCTCAACATTGTACTGGCTGAAGAACCAGTACGGGTTCAGGGTAACGCAGGTTTATTTGACAGATGGACCGAGACTGACTATTCGGAATATGAAATAACCCATGAGTACTTTACACCCGATGGTACAACACCATCGGCATCTGGAGGGTACGACATGACTGGTTATATTCCTGTAAAAGAAGGGGATGTAATTGCCATCAGTGGCGACAGAAGCCCAGGCATACCCTTCATAATGGGCTATACGGATGCCGAAAGTCACGGTGCAACAGTACTCCTTGGAAACTTTGATGCCAATAACACGAATGACCTTCAAATCACAGACACGGAAATCACCATACCGGCAGGTATTACATACGTCCGATGCAGCGCCCGTAACACCACTTTGTCAGGATGGGCAAGCCGTAACATGTCGGTCATCAAGCGTTCTTTAAACATAAAAGAGCGCACTATACGCATACTCACGGTCGGTAATTCCTTCTCTGCAGATGTTGTGGAATCATTTCTGTACGATATGGCAGGCGCATCAGGCATCAAACTGGTGATAGGTAATGCCTGCCGAGGAGGATATGGACTACGTCAACAATGGTTTGATATTGTTGACGACATCTCAGATACCGAATATCGCAAAATCAATTATGACAAGAAATATACGCTCACGCCAGGACATTCCCTGTATGACATCCTTAAAGACGAGCCTTGGGATGTCATCACATTCCAACAGCACAGCCAGGAGTCGGGCATGTACATCACCTACAAACCATACTTGCAAAACCTCATCAACTACGTCAAGAACAACGCTCCCAATCCGGCGGCAAAATTAGGCTTTGTTATGACATGGCCATACAAACAGGGTTATCACAGCAGTGGATACAGGTACTATCAGGAGAACCAAGAGATAATGTACGATTCCATCCTGAATGTAACGGAGCGAATCATGCAGGAGCATCCCGACTTGACATTCTTGGTTCCCTGTGGTACGGCGGCACAGAATCTGAGATCCAGTTTTGTGGGGGATAATATAGATCGCGATGGTGCTCATCTCGATATGTATATCGGACGTTACACCGCTGCCTACACTATGTATGCCTCCATATTTGGGACAGAAGAAGCACTCCGGAACAGCTACATCCCATACTGTATGAACGAGTACACCACACGGGTTGCCCAAAACTCAGCTTTGGATGCAATCAAGTCACCATGGTCTTTCACATCGCAGTCTAATCCCGTATATGTGGGCGAGAACACAATAGTCCCAGCCCCGATAAACATAAATTGTTCTCCATGGGGAAATGGAGTGCCGGGTTGGAACGACATGGGATTGTACTATACCCTCACGGCAGGTCTGATGGATACAAACGGAAACGATTCGGGCATCATAGTAAAAACCATTGCTGAGTTTTCAAGTGGAAGTGATTGTGGACATAGCACGACAGACACAGAACTTAACATACCATCTACGGCTTCTATGTCTGCTCTATGGGGATACAACGTGGGTGATATTCCAAGTCAGCCCCCAAAGGACTTTGCTAAACTATGCTTCCAGCATCTCAACAAGGCGCTTGCCTATGACTTTACCTTTTTCGCATCCAGAGAATATACCACAGACAACCGCGAGACACAGTTCACGCTCGCAGGCTCAAATACCAACACTGTTGTCGTGGATGCCTCAAACAACAGAAACAAAACAGTCACAATTTCCGACATATATCCAGATGCCGATGGGAACATCACCTTGACCGTGCAGGCTGGTTCCAACAACAATAGTCCCTACAGGCAATACTATCTCAATGCCTTTCGCATCTCAGCCCACAGTGTTGACTTCTCTATACAGGGAGATGACCGACCCGTCGTTGGCGAGTTACTCAGTGTCTCTTCTGATGCAGACTTATCCCAATATACATTCAAATGGACTCGTAGCGATGCGCTTGGGATTTTTGATGATTCAAGCCTGTCCTCGACGAAGGATTACGTCATCAAGGAAAGCGACTATGAGCACTGGCTGCGCGTGACGGTCTGCGACAAAGCTGGCAACACGATGTTCACAAAGGATACATGGATAAGCAAGCTGCCTGTCCTATATATTGACACGGAAGACGGCAGTCCCATCACATCCAAGACAGACTATGTGACAGCAAGCCTCCGTATTCAGGGAAACGCTGAATACGAGCAGCAATACATGGGCGAGACGGAGATTCGAGGTAGGGGTAATTCCTCTTGGGCAAGGTATCCTCAAAAGCCCTACAAATTGAAGCTCGACAAGAAAAAGAAGCTCTTCGGCTTTGGCAAAAGCAAGCATTGGGTGCTGATTTCGAACTACAACGACGAAAGTTGCTTGCGCAACTATACTGCCAGCAAACTCGCAAAGCAACTTGGTGTGCTTGGAATGGACATGACATGGGTAGATGTGGTGCTCAATGGTGAAGTGAAGGGATGCTATATGCTGAGCCAGCACATTAGGGTTGACAAGAACAGTGTGGACATTTTTGACTGGGAAGGCGAGGCAGAAGACATCGCTGATACCTTATTCAATGCCATCAAAGATGCTAACGCTTTGGCAGAGGAAGACAAGAAACTGCTTGAAAAGACGATGGAGCAAAATCTTTCATGGGTGACAGACGGAACAGTTACATTCAAGGGTAAGACGTTCAACCTCTCCAATTATGGTCTGAAGAAGGATTACGACATCACAAAGGGCTACCTGTTCGAGGCTTCACAAAAGACCGGCCCCTCACACTTCCTGACACCCCAGAATGTGAACATCGAAGTGAGTGCCCCAGAATACCTTTCCACGAACAATACGATGTTTTCTATTGTCAAGAATCTCTGGAGCGACTTTGAGGCGGAGTATTGCCAAGTGCCTTCAACGGGAGGTAAGAACTTTTCCAAATATGCTGACATGACATCAATGGTTGGGATATGGCTCTTGAACGAAATAATGGGACAGAGTGACCTGATTAATAGTCGTTATAGTTATGTCGCAGACGATGGCGTGATACACTTCGGACCTGCATGGGATTTCGACCATAGTAGCAGCAGCATAAGTGCCACTACCAGAGTGAATTTCTTTTATACATTTGCAAATCGGCTAATCTCACAAGATTTGCTTAATCAAACCTATTACCCTAAATGGTTTCCCGATCCTTTCCTGTGTCAATTGGCATATGATACTTATTGGAATGTGGCACGTCCCTTCATATTGGATTTTGTATCGGAAGGTGGCGAAATGGATACCAAATATGCAATCTTTGCCGAAGCAGCTCAGACCAATGCCCTCCTCTGGGGAGACTATCCTCAACCGAATCCCAGTGCATTAATACGCACAGCGGCAGAAGATGTTGAGTACCTCAGGACATTCTTCCTCGGGCATATCGAATGGCTCGACCAGCAGTTCGCTTCCATCAGGACACTTGTCGAAGCCATGAATAAGGTATGTGCATATCCTTGTGATCCGAATATTATAATTGGTATACGGGATTTGAAATCGGCTACCCAACCCTTTGCCAGTAAAGTCATCCGTGGCAAGCATCTCTACATCATAAAGGATAATGAAACCTATTCTGTTGATGGGAAGAGGGTAGAGTGATATATTTTTTATCGTCTTTGGCTTTTTTAACGGGAATGATGCCTGAATGTCGAAAAAAAATAGTACCTTTGTCCCAAATAAATACAAATATCTGCAGGAGCAGATGAGCCAAGACAACAATACCAGACTGGCCAAGAATACAATTATATTGTATTTCCGCATGGCTTTCCAGATGGCGGTGTTCCTTTATACATCGCGAGTGGTTTTGCACATGTTAGGCATTCAGGACTATGGTATCTATGGTGTTGTCGCAGGCTTTGTCGTTATGCTGAGCTTTTTGAATAACAGCTTAACCACCAGCACACAACGTTTCATTACCGTGGCTTTGGGACGAGGCAATCAGACATATCTGAACGATGTCTATTCTGTCAGCATCGGCATACATATCCTAATGGCGCTTTTTGTCCTGATTTTGGGCGAAACATTCGGATTGTGGTATGTGCTGACCCAACTGGTATTCCCGCCAGAAATGCTTTGGCCTGTCATTGCCTGCTACCAATGCTCTTTGGGAATGGGTATGCTGCTGATTGTCAGCATTCCTTATAATGCTACGATTATTGCATACGAGCGTATGACGGCTTATGCCGCTATTACCGTAATGGATGTTGTCTTGAAACTTGGCGTAGCTACTGCCCTTTGTTTGTTTGCCGATGGCAAGCGACTGGTGCCATACGCTTTGATGATGCTGTGTGTCGCTGCCATTACGCGTATTTCCTATAGTGTCTATTGCCGTCGTGCTTTTCCCTGGCTTCGGTTCTACGTCTGCCGTGACAAGTCGATTATACGTGAGATGTTGTCTTTCGCTGGTTGGAGCACATTCGGCAATGCTTCGATTGCGTGCAATACGCAAGGTTTGAATCTGGTGCTCAACAAGGTTGGCGGTCCGGCTCTGAATGCGGCGCGTGAGGTGGCATTTCAGGTGCAGATGGCTGTCACACAGTTTATCGCCAGTTTCCAGACGGCTATCAATCCTCATATTACCAAGACCTACTCTCAGGGTGATGTTCAGCAAACCAGACATTTGGTGCTGCAATCGTCCCGTCTGTCGTATATGATGATACTGCTCATTGCCGTTCCCCTGTTGATGGCTGCTCCGTGGGTATTGAAGCTATGGCTTGGCAAAGTCCCGGACCACGCTGTCGCTTTTATGCGACTGATGCTATTGGTGTCTATGGTGGATGCCATCGCCAATCCTATGATGGTAGCTGCTGCCGCTACTGGCCGTATTCGGAAATACCATACTTGTATTGGCAGCATCCTGCTCCTGCCCTTACCCATTTCGCTGGTATGTGTCAAGTATTTGGAAATGCCTTATGAGACGGTGTTTGTAGTTCTTCTGGTAATGACTATTATCGCTCAATGTGTCCGTATGGTGATATGTCGGGAGCTCTTTGGACTTGGCGTGATGGACTTCTGTCGCAAGGTGCTCGTCCGTGTTCTGTTGGTGTCGGTTCTGGCCGTTGGACCGCTGTTGCTAATCTTCCAGCACGTCACAAATACTTGGCAAGCCATCGGAGCTTGTGTCCTGTCGGAGTTGTGGCTCGTAGCTGTCATTGTAGCGATAGGCCTGCACCATGAGGAAAGGATTTTTGTATTAAAGAAACTGAAGTTAAGAAAATAGCAATGAAGAAACTGATATTCAAGCCCATCATAGCTCTTGCCTCACTTTGGGGCAGATTGCTTCCCGAACGGTTTAAGCTCGTGTGGCAAGATTTGCGAAACAAATGCTATGCCGCATACCTGAAGCACTTCTTTGTAGGTGCGGAGAATTTGATAGTCAACGGCTCGCCTGTACGCTTTATTGGAGGCAAGCACATCAACATAGGGAATCGTGTAACGCTGGGACACGATGTTGAACTCATAGCGGTCTATCAATGGGAGAATTGCGAACAGACATTCTCCCCGCAAATCACGCTTGGAGATAATGTTGTCTTGGCTCCGTTCAGTCGCATTGGTTGCATCAACAGAGTAGAGATAGGGGAATGGACCACAACGGGACAGCACGTCTATATCACAGACCATACACATGGTGATGTGTCCTATGAACAGATAAGTCTGCCTCCACGTCATCGTCCGCTGTTTTCCAAGGGGCCTGTCAAGATTGGTGCATACGTACACATTGGTGAGAACAGCTGCATCATGCCGGGTGTGACGATTGGCGACCACAGTGTGATAGGTGCAGGTTCTGTCGTTACCCATGACATTCCGCCTTACAGTGTGGCTGCCGGGAGTCCGGCAAGAGTACTGAGAACAGTTCAAAGTTGACTTCGTCGAGCTAAAGCTTCATAGTCCATAGTCTATATTATATCAATCATTTAATAATTTCAATCATTTAATAATTCTAACAACAATGAAAAAACTGTTATTCCTTTTGGCATTCTCGTTTTGCCTGACTGCTACTGCGCAGAAGAAAGTTGTCGATTCCAAGACTAACTATGCCCGCGAGGCGCTGCAACCCTATTTTGACCGCGGCGAACTGCCTGGCGCTATTAGCATTTTCTACAACAATGGCGTGCAGGAGACTTGCTGCATCGGTTATGCCAATGTCGAAACGAAACGTCCCATCCAATTGGACAATGTCTTTATGCAATGCTCCCAGACGAAGGGTTTCTGCGGTGTGACCATTGCCAAGTTGGTGGAAGAGGGCAAGCTTTCTCTCGATGACCCTGTTTCGAAGTACCTGCCTGAGTTCAAAGAGCTTTGGGTGCAGGACAGCGACAAGGACGGCATCAAGACGTTGCATAAGGCAAAGAATGTGCTGACGGTTCGTATGGTGCTGAACCACACTGGCGGCTTCCCCTTCGAGTGCAGTGCCAAGCGCAGTGATGTACGCGGCGGTGGTTGGTCTGGAGGTGCTCCCCTGCGTCAGGTGGCTTCCATCGCTGCTGGTTCTCCTATCATGTTCGAGCCTGGCACACGTGATATGTACTCTAATACGGGCATCGATATTGGTGGTGCCATCGTTGAGGTCATCACTGGCATGAAGTGGGAGGACTATCTGAAGAAGGAAGTCCTTGACCCGCTGGGCATGAAATCCACATGGTTCTGGCCAACCGACAAGCAGCTGAAAAAGCAGATTGAGATGTACGATGTGAAGGAAGGGCAGACTGCTAAGTACCGTCTCGAGAACGGTTGGGAGCAGCGTCCGTACAACGATAGCCACGTCTTTGCATCGGCTGGTGCAGGCCTGTGGACGACTGCCAACGACCAGCTGAAGTTCTACAAGATGCTGATGAATTTGGGTGTGGGCGACAATGGCGTGCGCATACTGAAGGAGGAGACTGTGAAGAATATCCTTGCCAAGACCACACGTCCTGACAATCTGGGCGGCTACTCGCTTGGCCTGAATGCTCCGAAGGTTGACGGTGAGAATGAGTGGTTCGGTCACGGAGGTGCATGGGGCACGAATTGCATGGTGAACTGGCACAAGAAGCAGCTCAAACTGTGGGTGGTGCAGGTTAACGGCAAACAGCCTTGGGATGATGCAAGGAACAAAGCCGCTGAGAAATTCTTCTCAGAGACCATTGATACATCCGGCATCGATGCCTACACGGGAAGGACGAAGTAGTCCATAGTTCATAGTCCATAGTTCATAATTTATAGTTTATAGTTGTGATTACCAGCACTCAGAATCCGCGAATCAAGCATTTGCTGTTGTTGCAGCAGAAGTCTGCCCAGCGCAGGGCTGACGGGCTTTTCGTGGTGGAAGGACGTCGTGAGGTGGAGCACTGCCTTGCTGCAGGCTTCACGCTCCGAACGGCCTTTGTCTGCGAGGAGATAGCAGGCTCTCCATTCTCCCTGCCACCTGGCACTGAGATGGTCCCTGTCTCTCCAAATGTCTATGAGCGCATCGCCTATCGTGGCGGAACCGAAGGTGTTGTGGCTGTGGTGGAGGCACGACGGACGAGGCTGAGCGACCTTCAGCTCTCTGCCTCGCCGCTTATAGTGGTGTTGGAGAGCGTGGAGAAACCTGGCAACCTGGGGGCTGTGTTGCGCAGTGCTGATGCAGCAGGAGCTGATGCTGTCGTGGTTTGCGACCCGCTGACCGACCTCTACAATCCCAACCTTATCCGCTCCTCCATCGGGGCTCTCTTTACGGTTCCCTGTGTGGCTTGTAGCACGGAGGAGTGCATTGCCTTCTTCAAGGAAAGAGGCATCCGGATACTCACGGCACAGCTACAGGATTCAAGCCTCTACTACGACACTCCGATGACAGGTCCCACCGCCATTGTGATGGGGACGGAGGCTACGGGGCTGACTGAGCAGTGGCGCCAGGCAGCCGATGCTCACATCCGCATCCCGATGCTTGGCCGTTTGGATTCGCTCAATGTCTCGGTCAGCGCTGCCATCCTGCTTTTCGAAGCGGTCAGGCAGAGAAAAATATAAAATTGAAAAAAGAAAAGGTAAAAAGTTAATAATTCAACTTTATTTTGTATCTTTGCAGAGCAAAATAATATTCTAACTCTATAATTATATTATAATGAAAGCAAAACGTGTTTTGAGTGCAACGCTACTGATGCTGGCACTCTGCTCTGTAGCTTCGGCACAGTTGCGCCTTGACGTCACGCTCAAGGACAAGAGCATTGTCTCCTTTCCGTTGGACGACATCAACTACATGGAAATTGTGACGGGTGCTAATCCTGGTGAATTGGACGGCGTGTGGTTCCTCGGATGGAAAGTGACAAACAATGGGACAACAAATATCAACGGGGCTGAGATGCTGGTCTTCACAGCCAGTCAGATGAAATGGATCAAGAAGACAACAGAGACGGTCTATGCCCTGACCTATCCCGAGGAGGGCGCTGTGGCAGGAGCCAGCTTCAAAGGTCTTCGTGACGGTTCCTCGACTGCGCTTACCTATCAGATTTTTGCTCTGCAAAACGACCTGCTTGTCCTGAAACAGGGAACGACGCGCTACTACTTCTATAAATCGAAGAATGAAGCTATAAACGCGATGAAGCCCGAGAATGGCAACTACCTCACACGTGCCCAATATACCGACGGCTCGAAGCTGTGGAGTTCCAGCATCAAGGGCGGCAACACCCATTCTGGCAAGACACCTATGGGCAGGCACTTTGAGAACTACCGGGCAGCTACCGATGACGACAAGGCTTGGCTTGCCAATCCCAACAACCAGCCAGATGCAGCCTGGCATGAACTGAGTGGCAGCAGCAGGACATGGAGAGCACAGACCATTAATCTCTATCCCATGACCTCTTCTCCCGTTCCTGCCGATGTCAACCAACATGGCATTGGCGACTGCTGCATGTGCGCTGTCTTTGCTTCATTCGCCTATATCTATCCCGAATGGATTAGGTCGATTATTGAGCAGAACGGTAACAATTATACGGTCCACATGTTCGACCCCATGGGTAATCCCGTTGATGTCGTCGTTGATAACAAAGTGCTGTGCAACTCTGACAACGACATCTTCCAACTTTCTGGTAAGAACGGCAAGTATAACTGGGCAACCATCATGGAGAAGGCTCTCATGAAGTGGGAAACCTGCTTCAAGTGCAACAAGATTGGTGGCATCGGGACCGAGCATGCTGCACCTCCCTTCACAGGCAACGGTGACAGCTATAGCTTCGATTGGGGAGACAAGCTCTACAATACCGAATATCCCCTGCTGGTTGATTATTGCCTGAGCAACGGCATGATTAGCGTAGGTGGCTTCCATGAGAGTGATGTCCTCATGGGCGACCTGAAGTCTGTAACCGGCCACGCCTTTACGGTAATGTATACTGACGAAGGTGCCGACTATCTGTTTGTGATGCGCAATCCTTGGGGCAATGAGCCCAGCGGTTCCACAGCAAGCAACCGTACCGACGGTAAGCTCAAGATACCCGATGACCATGAGAAACTGAGACTCATCGATTTCCGCTTCGTCTATCCAGGTGCTCAGATGGCCGAATACAAGAAGGAGGACCTGTCAGGCTACACACCGCCTAAGTTCAGACCGACATACAGGGATATGAATCCGTCGGAAGAGATGCTGCGGATGTATAACGTGACGGACTACGAGCTGTACCCGATTCCCGAAGATAAGAAGCTTGATGACTTCGTAGAAGAATGAAAAAATGAAATAATAAAAAAATGAAAGAATGCTCCGCGACTTTCAGCGCGGAGCATTCTTTTTTCACCTTTTCACCTTTTCACCTTTTTCCCTTAGGGACAAAAAAAAGAAGCGGTCCTCACGGATTGCTTCTCCAAAAACTAAAACTAACAACTATTATTAACCTTCAAACAAATCTATCTACCTAAACATAAAACTAACTTCACTTAAGTTCTGCTATCAAAATAGCATTGCTTTTGTTTTGCGCTGCAAAGGTACGACAATTAAGTGAAAAGTGAAGAATGAAAAGTGAAAAATGATAGCAAAATGCCAGTTTTGTTGACTTATGTCAAGGCCCCAATACTATTTTAATGGCATTTAACATTTTCTTTGCAAAAAGGGCAACACCAGAAAGGATGGTTAGTCAGCTATTCTTCAACGTCGAAGCCAACGAGTTCTTCCTCCCCTTCGGAACTTCCTTCGTCCTCGTCAATGACACTCTTGCAGGGGTCGAAGTAGCTGGGAATGTCAAAGCTCTCTGTCTGGCTGTAGCCAAGACGCTCGTCCGCATAGACCTTCTGGAGGAAATAAGCAGCGATGGGAAGTGCAGAATTGGCTCCCTGTCCCAGTGCCATGCTGGCGAAATGGACGTCGCGCTCATCACCGCCAACCCATGCTCCGAAGACAAGGCGCGGGGTATAGCCCACAAACCATCCGTCGCTGTTATCGTTGGTCGTACCAGTCTTGCCACCCATGGGAGCAGTAATCTTGTAACGGTTACGCATACGGCTACCTGTGCCGCCATCGATGACACCTCGCATCATGACTATCATCTTGTAGGCGGCCTCCTCGGAAATCACCTCCTTGACCCTCGACTGGAACTGTGCCAGCACGTTGCCGTCATTATCCTCGATACGTGTAACGTAGAGCGGATTGCGGCGTACGCCTTTCTGGGGGAAGGCTGAGTAGGCTCCCACCATCTCGGCAACCGATATGTCACAGGGACCAAGACACAATGCCAAAGAAGGAAAGATGTCCCGATTCTGTATGCCGAAGTCGTGCAGCAGCTTTACAAACAAGTCGGGGCTGAGCTGACTGAGCAGCCAGGCTGAAATCCAGTTGTTACTCATGGCCAGTCCCCACTTGAGGGTTACCATCTCGCCATAACGTGATCGGCTACCGTTACGCGGTGTCCAGAGTTGGTTGCCTGCCACCACGTAGGACTGCTGCACATTGGGTGCCACATCGCAGGGTGTCCAACCATTCTCCATCGCTAAGGAATAGAGATAGGGCTTGATGGTAGAACCCACCTGGCGCTTGCCCTGGGTGCACATATCATATTGGAAGTGGCTGTAATCGACACCGCCTATATAGGCCTTGACGTGTCCCGTTTCCGAATCCATGCACATGAAACCTGTACGAAGGAAGGATTTGTAGTAGCGGATGCTGTCGATGGGTGACATGATGGTGTCCTTGTCACCGTGCAACGTATAGACGGTCATCTCGATGGGCTTTGAGAAGGCATCGTCGATTTCTGCCTCCGAATAGCCGGCTCGTTTCATCTCAAGGTAGCGGGCACATTGGCGCTTGGCGCGAGCCAGGTCGGCACGTGCCTTGTCCGCTGAAATGGCAGAGGCATAGGGCGCATTTTTGTTCTTGGACTGCTCCTTGTCGAAGAGGGGCTGCAGTTCGCCTGTCACATGCTTAGCAACGGCTTCCTCAGCATATTCCTGCATCCGGCTGTCCAGGGTGGTAAAGACCTTGAGGCCGTCGGTATAGATGTTATAGGGACGTCCGTCGCGGTTCATGTTCTTGTTGCACCATCCGTAGAGGGGGTCCTGTTCCCAGGCCAGCGAGTCTTCGTAGAACTTCTGATTTTGCCATGAGGGATAGTCGCTGCGGACGGGTTTCTTGGCCATGAGCATGAGGCGCAGGTGGTCGCGCAGATAGGTGGCGTGTCCCTCGCTATGACTGACACGATGGAAGTTGAGGCCGAGTGGCCGTTCTCTGAGCTCTTCGCGTTGCTCCTTTGTCAAGAAGCCTGCTTTTTCCATCTGCATCAGCACGATATTGCGACGCTCGATGCAACGTTCCGGATAACGGACAGGGTTATAGAGGCTGGGGTTCTTGCACATCCCCACGAGCAAGGCACATTGGCAAGTGTCCATAGCCATAGGCTCCTTGCCGAAGTAGGTCTGGGCGGCAGTCTTGATGCCTACGGCATTATGCAGGAAGTCGAAGTAGTTGAAGTACATGCCGATGATTTCCTCCTTCGTGTAGAAACGCTCCAGCTTGAGGGCAATGACCCACTCGATGGGTTTCTGTAGGAGGCGTTCCTGGGTATTGGCTGCTTTCTCGGAGTAGAGTTGCTTGGCAAGCTGCTGCGTGATGGTACTGCCGCCTCCTGCACTCTTTTGCTGGAGTATGCCACGTTTGACGATGGCTCGTATCAAGGCAAGGAAGTCAATGCCATTATGTTCGTAGAAGCGCACGTCCTCGGTGGCTATAAGTGCCTGCACAAGGGCTGGTGGCAGTTCGTTGAAGTCTGCGAAGACACGGTTTGCACTACTGTAGCTCCAAGTGCCCAGTTGCTTGCCGTCGGCCGAGAAGACCTGAGTGGCAAACTTGTTGACGGGATTCTGCAGCTGCTCGATTTGCGGCATGTAGCCAATGGCACCTGTGAAGATACCATGAAATATGATACCGATGACGATGATACCTAATATGTAGCATACCCAAAGGAAGACGAAAAACTTCTTTCTCATGCGAAATATAGTTTTTTAGACTACAAAGATACAACAAATTATTGAAAAGTGAAAAGTGAAAAGTGAAAAATTATAGGAATAGAAAATAATTATGAATTATGAATTATGAATTATGAATTATTTTATAACTTTGCACATGAAAATTGTGAAGCAATGGAAAGTAGAAGTCTCGTAACCATAGCCAATCACTCTCGCCAGAAGATTGAGTACCTCATCCGCATGGCGCAGGAATTTGAGAAGCACCCCAATCGCCGCCTCCTCGAGGGGCGCATCGTGGCAACACTGTTCTTTGAACCCAGTACGCGTACCCGTCTCAGTTTTGAGACTGCAGCCAATCGCCTTGGCGCAAAGGTGATTGGTTTTGCAGACCCCAAGGTGACCAGCGGCACAAAGGGTGAGACGCTGAAGGACACAATCATGATGGTGTCCAACTATGCCGACATCATCGTCATGCGTCACCACTTGGAGGGCGCTGCCCAGTATGCCAGCGAGGTTTCGCCCGTGCCTATTGTTAATGCTGGAGATGGGGCCAACCAGCATCCCAGTCAGACGATGCTCGACCTCTACACCATCTATCAGACGCAGGGCACCTTGGAGAACCTGAACATCTATCTTGTGGGCGACCTCAAATACGGGCGCACGGTTCACAGCCTCCTAACTGCCATGCGCCATTTCTCGCCTACTTTCCACTTCATCGCACCCGATGAACTTGCTATGCCCGAGCACTACAAGATGTACTGTCGCGAGAAGGGCATCAAATATGTGGAGCATCAGGACTTCGATGCCGATACCATCGCGGGCGCGGACATATTATATATGACGCGTGTGCAACGTGAGCGTTTCACCGACCTTGATGAGTACGAACGTGTCAAGGACCGCTATCTGTTGAAAAAGAAGATGCTCTCCAAGGCCAAGCCAAACATGAAGATCCTGCATCCGCTGCCCAGAGTCAACGAGATAGAGTACAGCATAGATGACACACCCTATGCCTACTATTTCCAGCAGGCACGGAACGGACTCTATGCCCGTCAGGCAATCCTCTGCGATACTCTCGGCATCACTCTCGAAGAGATTATAAACGATAAAATCATTATAAAATAAGAAATTAAGAGAATTAGAGAATAAGATAGAGCGTGCGTGCCTTTTCTTTTTCACCTTTTCACCTTTTCAATTTTTCACCTTTTATATGAAACGTCAGGCACTCCAGGTGGCTGCCCTCCAGAACGGAACAGTCATCGACCACATACCATCGGCCAAGCTCTTTCAGGTCATCAGTCTGCTTCATCTTGAGCGGGAACGTTCCGCTGTTACCATCGGCTATAACCTCAAGAGCCAGAAGATGGGACACAAGAGCATCATCAAGATTGCCGATAAGTTCTTCTCCGACGATGAAATCAACCAGCTTTCTGTCGTGGCACCAAACGTCACGCTCAGCGTGATACGTGACTACGAGGTTGTGGAGAAGAAGGAAGTGCGGATGCCAGAGGAGCTTATCGGTATCGTGCATTGCGACAACCACAAGTGCATCACCAACAACGAACCGATGCAAACCCGTTTCCACTTCCTCGGAGCTGAACGCGGCACCCTCCAGTGCCACTATTGCAACAGAGAAATTAAACTGAGTGACGTAAAACTCGTAACTAAAATCAAATAATGGAAAAAGATTCAATCATCTTCTCTCTCATCGAGAAGGAGAACCAGAGACAGCGCAGAGGCATGGAACTTATTGCCTCCGAGAACTATGTAAGTGACCAGGTTATGGCGGCAATGGGCTCCTGCCTGACCAATAAATATGCTGAAGGCTATCCCGGCAAGCGCTATTATGGCGGCTGTCAGGTGGTAGATGAGGTCGAGCAGCTTGCCATCGACCGTGTTTGCAAGCTTTTCGGAGCAGAGTATGCCAACGTGCAGCCTCACTCCGGAGCACAGGCCAATGCAGCCGTGTTCCTGGCTTGCCTCAATCCTGGCGATACCTTCATGGGACTCAACCTCGACCATGGTGGGCATCTTAGTCATGGCTCCTTGGTCAATACCAGCGGTATCATCTACAAACCCGTCGGCTACAACCTTAAGAAAGAGACCGGTCGTGTGGACTACGACGAGATGGAGCAGCTTGCCTTGCAGCACAAACCCAAGCTCATCATTGGAGGTGGCTCTGCTTACAGTCGCGAGTGGGACTATGCCCGTATGCGTCAGATAGCAGACAAGGTGGGCGCTATCCTCATGATTGATATGGCACATCCAGCAGGTCTCATTGCAGCCGGTCTGCTCGACAATCCTGTGAAGTATGCACACATCGTGACCAGCACAACCCACAAGACCCTTCGCGGTCCTCGTGGCGGTATCATCCTCATGGGTAAGGACTTCGACAATCCTTGGGGCAAAACGACTCCGAAGGGCGAAGTGAAGAAGATGTCTGCCCTGTTGAACAGCGCAGTCTTCCCTGGCATTCAGGGTGGTCCGCTGGAACATGTCATCGCAGCCAAGGCAGTTGCTTTCGGAGAAGCTCTACAACCCGAATTCAAGGAATGGGCAAAGCAGGTGAAGAAGAACGCCGCTGTTCTGGCCGAAGAACTCATCAAGCGTGGTTTCGATATCGTCAGCGGCGGTACGGACAACCATTCCATGCTCGTTGACCTGCGCAGCAAGTATCCCGACCTGACTGGTAAGGTGGCAGAGAAGGCACTTGTGGCAGCCGACCTGACTGTCAACAAGAACATGGTTCCCTTTGACACTCGCAGTGCATTCCAGACTTCGGGTATTCGCCTTGGTACGCCTGCCATCACAACACGTGGTGCCAAGGAGGACTTGATGGTCAAGATTGCCGAGTTCATCGAACGCGTACTTAATGCTCCTGAAGACGAGACTGTTATCGCCCAGGTTCGCAGCGAAGTCAACGCCATCATGGAGAACTATCCCATCTTCGCGTACTAAAGAACCAATACATATAAGAAAAGAGGGTGTGCCAAATTATTTTGACACACCCTCATTAGTTTTGTTTTTGGGCGGGTGCCTAGTCGGACTCGAACCGACGACATTCAGAACCACAATCTGACGCTCTAACCAACTGAACTATAGGCACCATGTCGCAAAAAGAAAGTTAAAAAGTTTGGGAGTTTAATAGCTTAAAACTACTCCTTTAACTCTGTTTTTTGCTTTTTGCGGTGCAAAGGTACGACAAAGTGAGTAAAATACAAAATAAATCTGCATTTATTTTTATTTTCGAGCGAAAAGTAGCTCAACGAAGGATGTCTTCGTAACCTCTACTTCAGCTTCGAAACAATCCAGAGGATGATGACTGCGCCAACAACTGCACAAATCAGCTCTCCAAGCCAATCTGTGATGGCGATGCCGAGAAGGCCAAAGAGCCAGCCTCCGAACATACCGCCAATGATACCCAGGAAGAGGTCGAGGAGCAATCCTTTACCTGTGCCGCTCTGCAGCTTACTTGCGATGAAACCAGCCAGAATGCCGGTTACGATACCAATGATGAGTCCTTGCATAGTTTTAGTTGTTTTTAGTTAAAGATTATTTTTTTCGATATCCTTGAAGTACTTATACGTGCCGTGTTTCAGCTCGTCGGTAGCTGCCTCGTCACAGACGATGATGGCGTGCGGGTGCATCTGCAGGGCACTGATGGTCCATTCTTGACTGACGCCAAATTCGATAGCATGTGCCAGGGCACGAGCCTTATTATGACCGTTGGCAACGATGAGCACTTCCTTGGCGTCCATCACAGTACCTACACCTACGGTCAGGGCTGTCTTGGGCACTTTGTTCACATCGTTGTCGAAGAAGCGGCTGTTGGCGATGATAGTGTCGGTGGTCAGGCTCTTCACGCGAGTACGGCTCTGCAGCGAACTGAAAGGCTCGTTGAAAGCGATATGACCATCGGGACCTATACCGCCCATAAACAGGTCAATGCCACCGGCAGCCTTGATGGCAGCCTCGTACTGAGCACACTCAGCCTCGAGGTCAGGGGCGTTGCCGTTCAGGATGTGTACATTCTCCTTCTTGATGTCGATATGCGAGAAGAAATTGGTCCACATGAAGGAGTGGTAGCTTTCGGGGTGCTCTTCAGGCAGTCCGACGTACTCGTCCATGTTAAAGGTTATGACGTTCTTGAATGAAACCTTGCCAGCCTTGTTCATCTCTACCAGATGCTTGTAGAGGCCGAGGGGAGAGGAACCCGTGGGGCAACCCAGTTTGAAAGGCTTATCGGGTGTCGGCTGTGCAGCGTTAATCTTGGCAGCAACGTATTCAGCAGCCCAACGGCTCAGGTTCTCATAGTCAGGTTCGATAATTACTCTCATAGCTTTTTAAGTGTTTAATAAATTACTAAAAATGAATATTACTTGTGTTATCCGCCTGCAAAATTACAGTTTTTTTGTATAAATACAGCAGTAAATGGATGAAAAAATGTCAGAAAAGCAACATTTTGTCAAATGCAGGTGCTACATCAGCCCATCTCGGCACAAACACAAAAGAGCAATATGCCCATACCCCTTAGAATATTCGCCTTATCATTTCTTAAATTCGGGATCATTCTCAATGAGATATTCAGCAATCTGCACTGCATCACCATCGGAATTACCGCCAAATTTTTGTACTTCCATATTATTATGCATTCATCAAGAAAGCCTTGAAGTCATAATAGTTTTTACTTAGTCCTACTGACTGCTTCGTGCCCTTCATAAACGCAGCCAGGTGTTCAGGTATAGAGATAGGTTCTTCAATAATACGCTCCACAGTATCCTTAAATTTAGCAGGATGAGCAGTCTCGCAGAAGAATCCAACTTCTTCAGGTTTCAAGCCTTCTTTCAAAGCTCTATAACCACAAGCTCCATGAGGGTCAAGCAAGTAACCAGTACGCTTATAGCAATCTTTGATGGTTTCTGCTATTTGAGCATCACTGTATGTAGCTCCAGATATGTCCTTTCTAATAGCCTCAGCATTATGTCCGTACAAATCCCAAATGCGCACGAAGTTACTGGGATCTCCCACATCCATTGCATTGGCTATGGTCTGTATGGAAGGACGGGGGGTGTACTCACCTGTCTGTAAAAATTCATAAAATACACTGTTTGCATTATTTGCGGCTATAAAGCGTTTAATGGGAAGTCCCATACGTTTACCAAACAGTGCAGAACAGATGTTTCCAAAATTACCACTTGGGACACAGCAAACCACATTGTCCGCTTTTCCTATCTTCTGCAATTGAGCGTATGCCCAGAAGTAATAGAAAGACTGCGGCAGGAACCTGGCCACATTAATGCTGTTGGCAGAGGTTAACTTCATTTTGGCATTGAGGTCAGCATCCATGAAAGCCGCTTTTACCAATGCTTGACAGTCATCGAATACGCCATCTATCTCAAGAGCGGTTATGTTCTTTCCAAGCGTTGTGAACTGACATTCTTGAATAGGGCTAACTTTTCCTTTAGGATAGAGAACATAAACGTGTATTCCTTCAACTCCAAGAAAACCGTTGGCTACAGCACTTCCCGTATCACCGGAAGTGGCCACCAATACATTGATATTTCCTTCTCCATTTGTAAAATACCTGAGGAGTCTTGCCAAAAAGCGAGCTCCAACATCTTTGAATGCCAATGTGGGCCCGTAGAAGAGTTCCAAGGCATAGATGCCCGGTTCCACTTCGTGAATAGGGCAATCAAAAGCCAGCGTCTCTTCAACAATTTTTCTCAACTCTGCAGAGGGAATGTCTTCACCCCAATAGGCTTTGGCCACTTCAACTGCATTATCCACAAATGAACGAGCACCCATTGTCTGGAAGAATTCATCAGATAATCTCTGGATTCTTTCAGGCATATAAAGGCCCTTGTCCTCTGCCAATCCCTTCACCACAGCTTTACGCAAATCTGCCTTTGGGGCTTTGCCGTTTGTACTATAATATATCATTGAGCGAGTAATTTTGCCCCCTTATTCGTTACCTTCACCACATATACATCACAACCGATGCCTTCAGAGGTAAAGTGTTCCTTCATTATCTCTTTTGCCTTATTGGCAATCTCTCTATTATCTGACAGTGAGAACACAGATGGTCCTGAACCTGAAATATTCATTGCCATAGATCCTGCCCCAAGTATCTTTTCCCTCAGCTCATCAAATCCGGGTATGAATTGCTTGCGGTATGGTTCTGCAACAGAGTCCTTCATGGCACGTCCTACAAGGCCAATATTACCGGAATAAAGTCCTGCTATCAAACCACCAACATTCCCCCACTGACTGATTGCATCATGCATAGGTACAGCCTTAGGCAGAATACTTCGGGCTTTCTTGGTTGAAACTAAAATCTCCGGATGAACTACCGCACAATAGAAGTTGCCAGGAATTGGTAACTGAATAATGTCAAGCGGTTCGTATCCTCTAATGAGAATAATTCCTCCCATCAGAGCTGGAGCCGCATTATCTGCATGGTAACCGCCACTTGCCAGATTCTCACCTTCCATTGCACAGATTACCATCTCTTCGTCAGAGAGCGGGCAGTCATAAAGCTCGTTCATACCATATGCAGCAGCTGCACTGGAAGCAGCACTGGAACCAATACCAGAGCCTGGATAAATCTTCTGACAAACTGTTACATCAATATGTCCAGAGAGACCCGTCATCTCAAAGAATTTCCTAATGACAGGAGTGATAACATTATCTTCAATATCTTCAGGAAGAGGCACATTCGTCTTGTTTGTGATGGTAATCCCTTCTCCTTCTGTTGCGGTCATTTCCAATATATCTCCTACCTCATCCAACGCCAAACCCATTACATCAAAACCGCACCCCATATTGGCTATGGAAGCCGGTGCGAACACTCTCACTTTTTTCATAGTCTTGTATGCTTTAACTAAAAATGACTGTCTTATTTTTGTAAGTTAATATCTTACGTTCGATATGTTTTGAAACAGCGCGGGAAAGAACAATCTTTTCCAGGTCTTTACCCTTCAGGACCAAGCTTTCCGGAGTATCCTTGTGGGTTATCCTTGCCACATCCTGCTCAATGATAGGACCGGCATCGAGTTCTGCCGTCACATAATGGCTTGTAGCACCGATAATCTTCACACCTCTTTCATAAGCCTGATGATAAGGCTTGGCTCCCACAAAAGCAGGCAGGAACGAATGATGGATGTTGATGATGTGGTGCGGGAAGGCCGCTATCATTTCATCACTGATGATTTGCATGTAACGGGCCAACACGATGAACGAAACATCCTCCTTCCTCAGCAGCTCCATCTCAGCCGCTTCGACCTCAGCCTTGTTCGAGTGGTCCGGCTTAATGCTCCACACATAGTAAGGAATCCCAAACTGATTGGCAACATATCTCAGATCTTCATGGTTCGAAATGATACAGGGAATGTCACAGTTAAACTCGCCCGCCTTCCATCGTGCCAACATATCATACAGGCAGTGGCTCATCTTACTAACGAATATCGCCATGCGGGGTCGTTTGTCACTGTAGTATAGGCTAAACTTCATCTGATAGCGCTGTGAATACAGCGTGGTAATATAGTCGTATAGCTTTTCTCGTGGAATCAAGAATCCCTCCAATTCCCATTCGATGCGCATGAAGAACATACCATCTACCTTATCAACGTATTGATCCAGATAAACGATGTTCCCCTTGTTGTCAGTAATAAACTTTGTAACCTCTGAAATAATGCCCTGTTGGTCAGGGCAATGCAGAAGTAGAATAGCAGTTGTATATGGTTTATTCATAAAATGTCTATTTCACTAATACAATACGGCAAGCTTTTCGCTTTCGTTATCGTTTCCGTCTGCAAAGTTAGGAATATTTTTTCTAACTACCAATAATCATCCAGTAAATTGCAAAAAATTATGATTTATACATCATTTATTTTCCCTTGTAAAACAAACTTTTTTACTCTCAAACTGTAAAAATCGTCGCTTTTTTGCATTTCCAACCACAAAAATCAACTTTTTCTTTGTGGCTTCAAATATTAGTTGTATCTTTGCAAAAAATGCGAAATCGACATATTTAAACCCTGTAGATATGGAACTCATTGAATTACAACCCCTCTTCGACAACTACCATCGCAAACTCTCCAAGATTAATCTCCGCTTCAAGCGCTACCTCTATTCCCAAATCAATTGGAAGTCACGCTTCATAGGCATCAAAGGACCCCGAGGCGCAGGCAAGACCACCATGCTCCTTCAGAATATCCTCGAAACCTACCAGGATGTCGACCAGACCCTCTATGCCTCGCTTGATGACCTCTGGTTCGCCACACATCCCCTCATGGATCTTGTCGACTGGGCCTACCAGCATGGCATTATGCGTCTCTACCTCGACGAGGTGCACCGTTACCCCCAGTGGTCGGTCAACCTAAAAAACATTTACGACAACTATCCCGACATGAGCATTGTTTTCACTAGCTTATCACTCCTCATTATGGATAATGCCAAGGCCGATCTCTCGCGTCGTCAAACCACTTACACCCTCTATCCCATGTCCTTCCGTGAGTTTCTTGTATTAGAAGACGTGCTCCATTTCGATGCCCTCACTTTTGACGATATCCTGGAAAACCACGTACGCTACGCCATGCAGATAACCCGTCAGATAAAGGTCGCTCCCCTCTTCGAGGCCTACCTAGAACACGGCTGCTACCCCTTTTACAGAGAAAGCGTCGAAGACTTCCTTCTCCGACTCCGCGAGACCGTCCGGGTCGTTATTGACGATGACCTTCCCGCTGTCGAGAACGTCACTTTCGAGACCATCCAGAAAGTCAAGCGTCTCCTCATGATTATTTCCGAACGCGTACCCTTCCAGCCCAACATGTCCGACCTTTGGGCAGCCCTCGCCACCAACAACGAGCTTGGTCTCCGCATGCTCTATGCCCTTGACAAGGCCCAGATACTCGGTCTCCTTACTTCCAAGCCCAAGAACTATAAGTACTTCAATAAGCCCAACAAAATCTTCCTCGGCAATCCCAACCTCATGCACGCCCTCTGTCCCCGCGTCGAGAAGGGCAACGAGCGCGAAACCTTCTTCTACTCTCAGCTCATCGTCAGCAACGAAGTCAAATACCCCAAGAAAGGCGACTTCTATGTCAACGATAAATATCTCTTCGAGATAGGAGGCCGTCGCAAGACTTTCAATCAGATTAAGGACGAGCCTGATAGTTTTCTGGGCGTTGATGATACCGAGGTAGGTCACGGCAGTCGCATCCCCCTTTGGCTCTTTGGCTTCCTGTACTAGCCTTCGTTAAACTTAGCCATCTTCCATCATCCATTTAGCGTAGCGCTTAAAAGGTACGGACTTATTTTGAGAATACCTAAAAGTGGGTCGGATGTTTAGCTTCAACAGGCAATTTATCTCTGAAAATGTACCGAAATAGTTGCAAGTATTCTAAAAAAAAACTATCTTTGCACACGATATTCAATCAAAATCGTGGATTGTATCCAATATTTTAAAGGAAAATCCAGTGTAAAACAATTAAAAGCACAATGACATGTTAAGCCGTATATTCAAGTTACAAGACGAGATTGAAAGCAGTATTTTCCTTTTTGGAGGTCGCCAGACAGGCAAAACGACAATTCTGCACCAGCAGTTTCCTGATGCCATCTTTTATGACTTGTTGGACACCAATGTTAAAGAGAGGCTGCGTCGTCGTCCAGTCCTTTTGTACGAAACATTAAAAGACAAAGTTGCCGGGACATTAGTTATTATTGATGAGATTCCGGAGGTGCCTGAACTCCTCAATGAAGTTCATCGTCTTATTGTTGAGCGTCAACTCGTTTTCATTCTCTGCGGCTCCAGTGCCCGTAAATTGAAGCGCAAAGGGCACAACACCTTGGGCGGCCGCGCCCTTCCTGTATATCTCTATCCTTTGGTCAGTGCCGAGATTCCAAACTTCAACATCGACCGTGCTGTCACCTATGGCATGATTCCCTCGCATTATCTTGCAAAAAATCCTCATCGTCTCCTGTCGGGATATATTGATATCTACCTAAAAGAAGAGATAAAGGAAGAGGCACTTGTCCGCAATCTCGATGCCTTTCATCGTTTCCTTGAAGTGGCAGCACTCACTGATGGCGAGATTATAAACAACAACAATATAGCCCAAGATTGTGGCGTTCATGCCACGACGGTAAGTGCCTATTTTGACATCCTTGTAGACACCCTTATCGGCTATCGCATTCCTGCCTATACCAAGGTTATGAAACGTCGCCTAGTACAGGCTCCCCGTTTCTACTATTTTGACATTGGCGTTGCCAATCATCTTCTTCATCGCAAGGAACTTGTTCGTGGAACGACTGACTACGGCCATGCATTTGAACATCTGGTTATTCAAGAGTTGGTCGCTTATCTCCATTATACCCACAGTGATGAGACCCTTTCCTATTGGCGAACCTACACAGGCATTGAAGTTGATGCAATCATTGGTAATGCTCGCGTGGCTATAGAAATCAAGTCAGCCGAAGAAATTCAGAACAAGCATTTGAAAAACTTGAAAATCTTTTCCGAAGAACATCCGGAGAGTCGTCTAATGGTGGTATCTTTAGATGTTTTCAGTCGCAGGATAGGCAATATCGAGTGCCTCTACGTGTTGGAATTCTTCCGTTTATTGTGGAAAGAAGGATTATGAAACACTCTAAACATACAGCGTAGCGCTTAATCCTTCCGCCTTCAGCCCCCATTTCTTAATGTTTTCCTTAGTTTTGGGGATTTATTGGGTCTATATTTCCCCATTTTTCAATATTTTTTTGAGTTTTGGGGATTTATCCAAACGAAAAGGGGCTGACACCTGCCCCTCGTCAAGCATCAGCCCTCATCACATCATCCCTCAGACACCGCTTACATCTTAGTCAGCGTCACCATTGCCTCCACCGCCATTGTCGGACTTCGTGAAGGTCTGAGAAGCCACTGTGCTGGTCACACCGTTCTTGACGGCCACAGCCTTCACGGTAGTCGTATTACTCAGGGTGATGGCGCTGCTGTACTGAGTGCTGGCACTGGTCGGTGTCGAGCCGTCAGTAGTGTAGTAGATAGTAGCGCCGCTTTCCGCA